>CAMBAQ010000006.1 GCA_945863785.1 Chthoniobacter flavus | reverse complement strand
TTGTTTAAATCTCCTGCTTTCTTATCCGCTAAGTGACCTTGCGATCACCTTCACGGGCATTTGGCAGGAGCGGAAGATTAGCGCACCATCCCAATCCGGCAATAGAAAAAATGCAGACACTAATGAGGAGCGTCCGGAAAGAGTGAGTTCTGCCATGTTGGATTTTTTTCATTCCGGTGTTGGCGTAATCGCGTTGAGGTGGTTTTAATGCCCGCCTGATGATTGAACGTTACTCACTGCCGGAAATGCGGTCCCTTTGGACTGAGAAGAGAAAATTGGAAATTTGGCTCGAGATCGAAACCCTCGCCTGCGAAGCGATGGCGGAGTTGGGCACAATCCCGCAAGAGGATGCCGCCGAGATCCGCGCGAAGGGGGCCTTCGATATCGACAATGTTCGGGAAATCGAAAAACGCACGAACCACGATGTGATCGCTTTCATTGAGGACGTCGCATCCCGCGTCGGCCCAGCTGCTCGTTGGATTCACCAAGGCCTTACCTCCTCCGATCTTCTCGACACGACGTTGGCCGTACAAATGCTGGAGTCGCTCAACCTCCTAGAAAAAGATCTACTCGCCCTCCGCGAGGCTGTCGCCGTTCGTGCGAAGGAGCACAAATTCACGCCGATGATTGGCCGCAGCCATGGCATTCATGCAGAACCCATCAGCTTCGGGCTCAAAATGGCTCTCATGTATGATGAGTTTACTCGCTCCTTGGAACGCCTACGCGAAACGCGCGAGCGCATCCGTGTTGGCAAAATCAGTGGAGCCGTAGGAACCCACGCGCACTTGGATCCTAAGGTGGAAAAAAGCGTCTGCGAAAGCCTTGGCCTGAAGGCCGCCGCTCTTTCGACTCAGATCATCCAGCGCGATCGCCACGCCGAATTCATGACCACACTGGCCATCATCGCTTCCAGCGTGGATCGCTGGGCTACGGAGTTCCGTCACCTACAACGCACCGAAGTTCTCGAGGTGGAGGAATATTTTAGCGAGGGGCAAAAAGGCAGCAGCGCTATGCCCCACAAGCGCAACCCGATCACCGGCGAACGCCTGAGCGGGCTCGCCCGCGTGATTCGCGGTAACGCCATGGCCGCACTCGAAAACGTGGCCCTCTGGCACGAGCGCGACATCAGCCACAGTTCGGTCGAGCGCATCATCCTGCCAGACAGCTGCACATTGTTGGACTATATGCTCGTCACTCTCACGAAGCTTGTCGCGCGCCTGATTGTTTATCCCGAGAACATGAAGCGAAACATGGAACTCACCGGCGGCCTCTATGCCAGCCAAGCTGCACTCCTCATGCTTACGGAAAAAGGAATGGAGCGCAAAGACGCCTATGAAGCCGTCCAGCGTGCCGCGATGAAAACCTGGCGCGAAGGCGGCGGGCTTGCAAAAAACCTCTCCGAGGAACCGACCGTCGCGTCCCACCTCGCTGCAGCAGACATCGAAAGCGCCTGCGCTCCCGAACGTCACTTCCGGCACGTGGAGGAAAAGTTCCTCGCCGTTGGTATCGTCTAACGAAACTCTAGTTCACGCCCTCGGACGAAAAAATTCCAAAGAACAAGGGTGTTTATTTCAAGCACCCTTGTTCATGGAAAAACCTGTTCTAGATTACAGTGGCTTTCGCATGAGCCAGTAGATCTCGCCTGGCCAACCCGGAAAGAGACGACCCCAGAGAAGATTCAGCCGCATCCAAGCAGCGGAATTTTCGAGAGGACTTCCCTTGCTACGCATCAGGAATGCTCCGCTCATGAACTCGACCTCTAGGCCCGCATAGGCCGCCATCCGACGAACTCGACCGGGAGAAAAAACGCTCACGTGCCCCATCGGCTTCGCTGTGCGACGAACCTGTGCCTGACGGATCGCTGCAAGAGGACCGGGAACAACAGGGAACCCACCGATCAACGATCCCCCGGGCCGAATATTTTGGGCGATATTTTTTAAAACCTCCTCGGGCTCGAAAAGATGCTCGAGAACATGAAGAAGAATGGCGGTATCATATTCATGGTTCAGCTTGAACTTGGGGTCTTCGAGATTCGCTTCTTGGAAATCCGAATAACCAGCCTCAGTGAGGCGCTCGCGGCGCATCACGGCATCCACCGCCGTCCATCGCCCATAGCTTATTCCTTGTTGAGCGGAGCGCACGAACTCCAGCATCTGGCCGACATGAACACCGATTTCGGCGACGTCAAGTGGACGTCCGGCGCGCTGGCATTCCACGCGTAGAAGCTGCTGACCAAACCAGTAGCGAAGCAACCGAATCGGGTAGCGGACACTTTTGGCCTCGCGGGTCATACCGAATTCTTTTCTGCGAACGACTTGGTTTTCAGCTAAAAAATCAATGTCCCATTGCGAAGTAGAATAACTTTTCAAAGTGTCACGGAGAATGATTAGGCAGATCAATCTCGTCAACTGGGAAGAGTCAACTGGGTAATCCACCCCACCAAGTCGCTTGATCCGGAGACGCTTGAACGCTAGATTTCGGCCATTACATGAAACCGGTCACGATTTACGATACGACACTCAGGGACGGAACGCAGGGAACGGGGATATCTTTTTCGATTCTCGACAAGATCCGCGTAGCCCAAAAACTGGATAGTTTCGGTGTCGATTTCATTGAGGGCGGTTGGCCGGGATCGAACCCGAGGGATGCCGCTTTCTTTGCCGAAGCCGCGAAACTCGAGTGGAAGAATGCGCGCATCACCGCCTTTGGCAGTACTCGCCGAGGCGGCATCGCGGTCGAAAACGACGCCCAAGTGAAGGTTCTCCTCGAGGCCCAGACTCCCGTCGTCACCATCGTTGGCAAGACTTGGCTGCTCCACGTCGTCGAGGTCCTGAATGTCACCGCCGAAGAAAATATCCGTATGATCGCGGACACCGTGGCGTTTTTAAAAAAGAGCGACCGCGAAGTTTTCTACGATGCCGAGCATTTTTTCGACAGTTACAAGGACAATCCCGAATACTCTCTTCAGACCCTCCGCGCCGCGCGCGATGCCGGCGCTGACGTTCTCGTACTTTGTGATACGAATGGAGGTACACTGCCAGAGGAAATAGGTCGTATCACCGGCGAGGTGATCTCCGATCTGAAGTGTCCCATCGGCATTCACACCCACAACGATTGCGGACTCGGTGTTGCCAACGCGCTCGCAGCCATACGCGCTGGCGCCTCTCAAGTCCAAGGCACAATGAACGGCTACGGGGAGCGTGTGGGAAATTGTAATCTCACGACCATCATCCCGACATTACAGGTGAAAATGGGTCTCCCTTGCGTACCCGATCTCACCCAACTTCGCGAGGTTTCCCGATTCGTTGATGAGCTTGCGAACGTGCCGCAGGATATACGAGCTCCGTATGTTGGCCAAGCCGCCTTCACTCATAAAGGCGGTCTGCACGTTCACGCGGTGCAAAAAATCTCCCACAGCTACGAACACATGAGTCCCGGATTGGTGGGTAATTCGCAGACCATTCTTGTTTCTGACATGTCGGGCCAGAGTAACATTCTCTCAAAAGCGACAGAGTTGGGCTTCCAGCTTCAGAAAGGGGCACCAGAAGTCGCTGCGATTCTAAAAAAAGTGAAAGAATCTGAATCGATCGGTTACGAATTTGAGGCTGCCGATGCCTCATTCGACCTTCTCATCCGCCGCACGATCGGGCAGCACAAATCCCTCTTCGATCTCAAGGAATACCATTGCTCGTACCGCCAGTCCGCAGACCACCAATTCACCACCTGCGAGGCCACGGTGAAGCTTCAAGTTTCAGGCGTCGCCGAATACACAGTCGAAGAGGGTGATGGTCCTGTGAACGCCCTAGATGCGGCTCTCCGCAAGGCGCTCCGCCCTTTCTATGCTTGGATCGATTCTGTGCGTCTCACCGATTACAAAGTGCGAATCATTGACGGCACCCGAGGCACTGCTGCCCGCACGCGCGTGCTCATCGTCTCGACAGATGGCCAAAGCAGCTGGGGAACGGTGGGCGTGTCGGACAACATCATCGAGGCCAGTTGGCTCGCCCTTGTGGACAGCTACGAGTTCTACCGTCTTCGCGCCGAAGCCTGATTTTTCGTCCGTGTTGGATGATCCCAGCGATCAGTCCGTTAGCATTTCCGCCTGGGCTGCCTCAAGTAACTTTTGCTGGGTTTCGGCCATTAAACGGGCATCGGCAGGTTCAATGTCATCGAGACCTGAAAGATGCAAAAGCCCGTGGATGACGTAGAGGGCGATTTCGATGGTCGGCGTGTTTCCGAACTCGCGGGAACGCGCCTCTGCGATGGAGGCACAGACGAGAATCTCCCCGTAGGGAAACGTGATCACATCCGTCGCTCCGGGGATTCCCAAAAAATCGCGATGCACGCGAGCCATGGCTCTAGGACCAAGGATCGAGATCTCCACGGAACTCAAAGCCGCGAGGGGGGATTGTGCTTTTTTGGCAAGCTGGAGGCAGCTTGGCAGCGCCGCACCGGCGATCAACTCCACATGCGTCTTGTCATAGTCGATCGCGCGCTGGCGATGCGCAAAATGGAGATCGAGCAGTGACGATTTCTCCATAAACAACGAGCACTAAGCGGCCGATTTTTCCTCACGCTTCGAATTCGCCGCAGTTCCGCTTTCTGGTCGTTTCGGGTAGGCGATACGGGCGTGAAGCATGTTCACGAGTGAAAAACGGAAGCTTTCTGCCGCGCGCCAGATTTCGGCGATCGTGAGCGGAGCTTCGTCGAGTTGACCTTGGGCTAGGCGCTCTTTAATAATCTGCCGAACCAAGTCATCAATCCGCTGAGGCGTGGGCCGATCTAGGCTGCGTGAAGCGCTTTCGATGGAATCAGCGAGTGATACAAGGGCGGCTTCTTTTGTTTGGGGACGTGGACCGGGATAACGGAAACTCTCCTCACTGACATCGGGAATATCATCCTCGCGCATGTTCATGATTTTCCCTCCGAGTCGGGCGTCCTGTTGCTGTTGGAGGGCGCGCTGATGGAAATAGGAAACCATCGAGGTGCCATGGTGCTGGCGAATCACGTCAACGATCTCGCTGTTAAGTTGGTTTTTGAGGGCCAGATCCACCCCTTCCTTCACGTGAGCAACGATGATCAAGGCGCTCATGGTCGGCGTCAGATCATCGTGAGGATTGTGATCGTGGTGGGTATTTTCGGTGAAATACTGTGGCTTGATGAGCTTGCCGATGTCGTGAAAATACGAGGAGACGCGGCAGATGGTCGGGTTGGCATCTACGACTTCAGCCGCAGCCTCGGCCAAATTGGCAACAGCAAGGCTATGGTGATAGGTGCCGGGCGCTTCAAGACTCAATCGCTTGAGAATCGGATGATTCAGATCACTCATCTCCAACCAAGAAATCTCGGTTGTGATTTTAAAGAGATGCTCGAGGATGGGAAGGATACCGCTCACGACGATAGCGGTGCCGATGCCCATGGAAATGGCCGCAACGCTCTGCCAAGCGATCATGCGCCAATCGGTTTGGGAAGGCATCTCCCAGACGATCGGACCGATCTGCCCGAAGGTGGCCGCCAAGACCCAAGTGGCTAATCCGACATAGATACCAGCACGTACCAAACGACTGCGACGCCGGACTTGGTGGGTCACAAAAACGGCGATAAAACCCGTGATGAGCGAAATAACCAGAAACACCGGATCGATTCGCCCAGCGAGGAGCGAACCCCAGAGGCTCGCAAATACAGCCGCGTAGATCCCGTGGTTGCGTCCGAGCAGGACGGATAAAATCAGCGGCGCAAAGGCATAAGGCACCAGCAACGGAGCGAGTTGGAGATCGATATTTCCTGAGGCTGCTTGAGTGAGAATGATCTTGATGACGGCAAGTTGCGCGAAAAGAACCCCCAAAAGCATACACAACTTGGAATTGGCGCGCATCGTGTGGGGATGGTTGATCCAGAGTTGGGCGATGGCTGTGATGAAAATCAGGACGCAGAGGAGGAACTTTTTGGCAGGCTCTTCCTGCTGACCTGAAAAAATCAATCCCGCTAGGCCGACCACGAATGAGAGCAAGAGGATCGAACGAACGGTCCAACCGGATTGCAGCGCTTGCAGAAAATCACTCTCCTCAATGGTGCGACGCCGCTTGCCGCAATCCAATCCCTTACCTACAAGTCGCCAACGTCTAAAAATTCCAAACATATCAAATTCTGCTTTCGCGAGATCCTCGGTGATCTTTATAAGCGAGGATGATCGCCTGTACGAGCGGGTGGCGGACGACATCCTTCTCAGTGAAGAAATGCATGCCGATACCAGAAATATCCCGAAGGGCACCGACCGCTTCGACTAGGCCACTCAATTTATTGCGAGGAAGATCGATCTGGGTGACGTCCCCCGTCACCACGCAGCGAGAGCCCATGCCGATACGCGTGAGAAACATAAACATCTGCTCAGCTGTCGTGTTCTGAGCCTCATCGAGGATCACAAACGAATTGCTCAGCGTGCGGCCGCGCATATAGGCCAGCGGAGCAATTTCGATAATGTTGCGATCCATTAATTTTTGCAACTCGTCGGCATCCAGAAGGTCATTCAGTGCGTCATAAAGCGGTCGCAAATAGGGAAGAATTTTTTCCTCAAGATCACCAGGCAGAAAGCCAAGCGCCTCTCCCGCTTCGACTGCCGGGCGAGTGAGAATGATGCGGTTGATTTTTTCCTGCTTAAGAGCGGCAACGGCCGATGCAACGGCGAGGTAGGTTTTTCCTGTGCCAGCCGGACCAATTCCAAAAGTGATATCGTGACCATTGATCGCCTGCACGTAGGATTTCTGTCCAGCGGTACGCGGAACGACCGGCGGCTTGCGCGGAGAGCAATGAATGCGCGTGTCGATGAGGCTTTGCAGGGATTCCGCATTCCCGTCGCTCGCGGCCGACTCCAGTGCATGATGGAACTCATGTCGATGGATGGAAATGCCACTCTTCACGGCGGAGTGCAGTTGATTAAAAACGGCTCGTGCACGCGCGAGCGACGCTGCCTCTCCTTCGATGCGAATCCAACCGTCACGCGAGGTCACATGGACTTGCAGTCGGGCCTCAAGATCATGGAGGAGACGAGGATCGTTGCCGTGGAGGGCTTGGGCCGTCCGGGCATTTTCGAATTCCAAGGTTATTGATTCCATTTCCAATGATCGCCGTACTACTTGTAGGCGTAAACCAAAGCCCAACCCGTACGCTCTTGAGAGGATTTGACAACCGTCACGATGGCAAAATAAGAACCGGTTTTTGGCGGAACGACACGCACGGCCGAAAGACGTCCGGTACGAGTGGTCTCCACATTCACCAATTTCCCCTTAGAATCGTAGATATTAACGGTCAGAACCGCACCTTTGACGTCCGTTCCAAGGCAAAACCAATATTCGTTGCCCTTGAAAAGCTGGGCCTGCATGGCCTGCTGCTCCTTCACGCCAAGATCACCACCCCAAGCATCCTCACGAACGGAGAACCCCTTTTTGACATAAGGAAGCGCGGCCTCTTGGGCGAATGACAGGGCGTCATCCACATAGGCAAAGGCGGTGGTGAGAACAAAAGCGAGTAAAATGACGGGAAGGATTTTCTTCACAAAAAAATTCAAGTCTCCTGCGATGTGATACTGACGACAATATCGCGGGTTAGTTGGTTGATTTTTTTCACATTCTCGGCAGGAATTGGAGCGCCTTCTTCCTCGCCGATGAGCGGACGGATACTGGTCAGCATTTTTCGAATGCGGATCACGAGGTCATCATCAGCAAGTCGCCTGTTCGACATGGCTTCCAGTTTTTTGGAAAAAAAGTTCACGAGAGCGGGTTGGTGTAGCAACTCGGCACCATCGGTGGTGTAGCTTTTGCGCACAATGGAGGTAAGCACCTCCGTACCCCGAATCCATCCCCCTACGCTGACAAGCTGAGCTAAGTCTCCATCCCCCAACTCGATCATGGCTCCCTTGACGTCTTGGAGCGCCCCGTCAAACTCCTTGCGCACCGCTTTCCAATCCTTCACATCGGCCTTGTCTATGATGCTTTTGCTGCGCTCTAGGACGGCTTTTTCGACATTGATAGCTTTGGAAAGGGCGAGCACGCGTCGACCGATATCTTTCACTTTTTCAGGATCTTCCGCCTCGACTGCAACGAAGCCCTCGGCAATGACGGTTCCCAAAAGTAAGGCCGCTTGTGCCCGATTGCCAGTTTGGCGACCGAGAGATTCGCGCATTTCTCCACGCCAGTTCGGATTCCCGAGCTTGTCGAGAACGAGGAAAACCTCGCTTGGCACTGGAACAACGACATCGTCGATCGCCTTCGCAGGAAAAGAAGATAGGTCAACCGCATCGGGTGTCGGCTGGGCATTCAAGCCGGAAGCGGCTGCAAACAGAATTGCGACGGCCACTGGTTTGAGGATATTCGGCATTTTCAAAATTTGAGCTTTGTTGTGCGGGCTAGGTCAGGTTAGAACTCGCCTACAACTTGGAATGAAACCCGACAGATTACAACATCTTCTTAGCGTAGCGGGCGACCGACGCTTACTTGTGCTCGGCGATGTGATGCTGGACGAATTTGTTTGGGGCACGGTTTCTCGCATCTCACCGGAGGCCCCAGTGCCGGTGGTCGAAGTGCTGGAAGAATCTTCCTACCCAGGCGGGGCGGCCAATGTCGCCCGTAATCTGAGGCCATTCTGTGCAGGGGTTCATCTCTGTGGACTTGTTGGAACGGACTCCCATGCGGGAAGGTTGCGAGACCTGCTTGGGGTGGAACGAATCTCAACCGATGCACTGGTGGCCGACCCAGAACGCCCGACCATCGTGAAAACTCGCATCGTCGCCCGCCAACAGCAGGTCGTTCGCGTAGATCGCGAGCAACGCGGCGTGGCCAGCGAGGCCATCATCGACCAAGCCTGCGAAGTCGTCACCGCCCTCATCCCTTCGGTTGATGCGATTATTTTTGAGGATTACGGAAAGGGATTTCTCAGTCAGAGCTTGAAGGATCGCGTCACAGCAATAGCGAAAGACTCCGGCAAATTCATCTCAGCCGATCCGAACCCCATGAACCCGCTGAATTGGACTGGGGTTGACCTTCTGAAACCCAACCGACTGGAGGCATTCGCCATGGCCGGGCTTCGCGATCCGGGAGCCACTTCAGATCCCCTTTCCGATGCGGCCCTGCAAATGGTCGGATCTCAGCTTTTACAAAAATGGAACCTTCCAGGTTTGCTAGTGACCCTTGGTGAGCACGGAATGATCCTATTCCAGTCAAATGCCGCCCCGTATCACACGCCGACGCGCGCTAGGGAGGTTTTCGATGTTTCTGGCGCAGGCGACACAGCAATAGCACTTTACACTCTCGCTATTTGCGCTGGCGCCACTCCCGCCGAGGCCGCAGAGATTTCCAACCACGCCAGTGGCGTGGTCGTCGCGAAACTCGGCACAGCCACCCTCACCGCCGAGGAACTCCAAAGCGCATTTCATAAAAATGTCTGATCGGCCGGCCGTTTTTTTCGACCGGGATGGAACCCTCATGGAAGAGGTGGACTACTGCAACAACCCAGACGATGTGCGGGCCATTTCCGGTGCTGCCGCAGGATTGGCGCGACTTCGTGAAGCCGGTTGGATGATCGTTATCATCACCAACCAAAGCGGTCTCTCCTCGGGAAAAATAACCCAAGCCCAATACGAGGCGGTTAATGCCGAGTTGGAGCGACAACTAGATGGCTTGATCGATGCGGTTTATTTTTGCCCAGATGCTTCGGCAAATCCAACCCACCGCCGCAAACCTGGCACTGGAATGCTCGATGAAGCCTCAAGTGACCACGGCATCGATCTCGCGAGATCTTGGATGATCGGGGATAAGGACATCGATATCCTTTGCGGAAAAACTGCGGGTTGCCGAACGATCCTAGTGGAAACGGGCTACGGGAAAAAACACCTTTCGGTAGGAGCAAACTTCATTGCTCCCGATGTCTCAGCTGCGATGGAGATCGTTCTGGGGCACTTACCGGAGTAAGTCTTTTCAAAAAAAGGGTGATAGGGAAAAACCGCTCCCCCACCGTGCCGGGATGCGCGCCTCCCACCCAGTCGACGCGACACCCCGGACAATCGGGGAAGATTTTTCTACCTCGCGTGTTGGACACGCACGCGGCGAACTTGGCCGTTTTTGCGTATCACGACACGCCCGCTCTCGAGCAGGTCAACCATCGCAGCTATTGTTTCGCGGCTATTCTTCGCGCAGGAACCGACTATGGAGATCAGTTCACCGAGTGAATATTTGGTGCTATTGATTTTTTTGTAGTAGTTTTTCATGGCTTCGCTTTCTGTTGAATTGGACAGCATCAACAGTGCCAATGTTCAAAAAACTATTCCATGGGGAGAAACCCTCTACATTTGCCTAGATCAACTGAGCGCAAGCGTAGAAGTAAGCGAGGAATATTCCCAGGATGATTCCCACTCCCGACACGCGCGCGGCAGATTCGGACAACGGGCCTCGGCGAAAATAGCCACACAAACCGGCAAAAATGATCCACGCCATCGGCAGAATGAACACCCAAAGGCTATTCAAGGCTAACCACACCGGAAAGGGAGGAAAAGAGGAAGCCACATTGGCAGCATAGCCGCCCGCCTTGAGCAATACATTGAGCGTAAGAATGCCGAGGGAAACAAAAACAAACTGGGTGAGTCCAATAGTGAGAATCATAAATCAGCAAGGAGAGCCCGCCGCATCTCTTCGAGAGGGGCAGGGCGGTTGAACCAAATTTCAAAAGCAAGGGCCCCTTGGTGGAGGAGCATTCCAAGACCGTTAGCTCCACGCGCTCCTACGGCAGCGGCATCCTCAAGCAATCTGGATCCACCCCGCGTGTAAACCGCATCGTAAACGAGCAAGTTGGGAGTGAGGAGCGAGGCAGGGATCACGGGCGCATCGGATCGTTTCATTCCAAGCGAGGTAGCGTTGATAACGATGTCGGCATTTTCCAACTCACGCCTCAGATCTTCTTCCTCAAACGGAATCGCCACCAATCGATCCACGGCTCCGGAAAGTCGCTCGGAGAGAAAATAGGGCGCAAGTTCAGCAGCCAAAAGCCGTGCCTTTTCGAGCGTTCGATTCACCAGAACAAGACGAGCACACCGCTCCATCGCACATTGAACCGCGATCGCGCGCCCAGCCCCGCCACCGGCCCCGAGAAGAACAACGCGCAGATCACGCAGATCGAGGGAAAACTCCTCACGAATCGCTCGTGAGAGCCCAGGCCCGTCTGTATTGAATCCATGAAGCTTGTCACCGTTGACAACGATCGTATTCACACTGCCCGAAGCTCGCGCATAAGCATCCGCCACATCCACGCCAGCCAGAGCGGAAGCCTTGTGAGGGATCGTCACATTCGCTCCCAGAAAACCAGCGGCAGGAAGGGCACGAAGCACCTCAGTGAACTGCGAGGGCGGAACATGAAGACGTGTGTAAGCGGACCGAATGCCGCAGGCGTGGAGAGCCGCATTTTGAAAGCCGGGCGACCTTGAGTGGGCTACGGGATCGCCGATCACTGCCAGACGCACAGGAGGCTCGAAGCCCGCGAATATGGCCGGGGTCGAGACTAGGTCCTCTGCGGAAAATATGTCCGGGGTCGCCATTCTGCGACCTACGAAACCACCCTCTCGCAACGCTGGCAAGGCCGATTGCGTGTAATGGGGGGATCACCGCAGACATCACTCGCTCCAAAACAGAGGAGTTTCAATGCAATCAAGGAAGGAGTAGGCTGCTCCCGTCATGTCAAACGACACCCACCACAACGGAAAGATCGTGGACATTTTCCATGAACGGATCTTTCCCGGCACGATCGAAGTTCGCGATGGCAGAATCCATTCGATCGTCGAGGATATATCGGTCACGGAGACCAGTTTTCTCTGCCCAGGGTTTATTGACGCCCATGTGCACATCGAAAGCTCGATGCTCACCCCTCCCGAATTCGCCCGTATCGCAGTACGGCACGGAACAACAGCCACCGTCTCGGACCCGCACGAGATCGCGAATGTCTTGGGTATCGAAGGAGTGAGGCTCATGCAGCGACTCGCTGCGCAGACGCCGTTGAAAATCCACTTCGGCATTCCCTCCTGCGTGCCTGCGACGGGTTTTGAAACCGGCGGCGCCACGATGGGACCGGATGCCATTGAGGAACTTTGTCACGATTCTTCGCTTCTTTATCTCTCGGAGATGATGAATTTCCCAGGCGTGATTCACCGTGATCCCGAGGTGATGGAAAAAATCGCCATCGCTCAGCGGCACGGGAAACGTATCGACGGACACGCTCCTGGGCTACGTGGCAAAGACCTACGCGCCTATGTCGAGGCCGGCATCGAAACAGACCACGAATGTTTTCACATCGACGAGGCTCGCGAAAAAATCGCCCTCGGACAAAAGATCCTCATTCGAGAGGGCTCGGCGGCTCGCAATTTCAACGAACTCTGGCCGCTTCTGGGGGAGCATCCACTATCCTGCATGTTCTGCAGTGACGACAAGCATCCGGACGACTTGATGGCGGGTCATATTGATCGCCTTTGCGCAAGGGCTGTCGCTCTTGGCGCGCCGCTCTTTGCCGTTCTCCGTGCCGCCTGCCTGAATCCCGCCCTTCACTATGGACTGCGTTGCGGATTGCTGCGACCGGGGGATGCGGCTGATTTTATACGATTGCGCGACTTGGAGGGATTTGCCGTTCAGGAGACTTGGATTGATGGAGTCTGCGTGGCCCGCTATGCCTCATCACTTCTCCCAAAGATACGCACCCGACGCGCGAACCAGTTCTTCGCACAGGAAAGGTCACCGCGTGACTTCCAAGTCCCTGCTGGGATCGGCCGCATTCGCGTCATCGAAGCCTTGGATGGTCAAATCATCACTAGCTCAGGCGAGGCAGAACCGCTCCTCAAAAACGCCCTAGCCGTTGCCGACCCCTCGCGGGACATCCTGAAGATCGCCGTCATCAATCGTTACCGTCATGCCCCTCCATCGATCGCCTTTGTTCGTGGCATCGGACTTAAGACGGGCGCGATCGCCTCCAGCGTAGCCCATGACTGTCACAATATCGTCGCCGTCGGCACAAGTGATGAGGCCCTCACCAGAGCGGTGAACATGATCATCCGGAAAGCTGGCGGCATCGCCGTCGCTGGCCGCAACGCTTCTGGGCGCATCTTGCCGCTACCCGTAGCCGGCCTGATGAGTGACGGCTACGCAGAGGAAGTTGCCGAGGGATATGCTGACCTAACCCGAGAAGCCCGCGAGCTTGGGAGTTCGCTCCAAGCGCCCTTCATGACCCTCTCTTTTCTCGCTCTTCTCGTCATTCCCGCCCTGAAACTAAGTGACAAGGGGCTATTTGACGGCGTGAAGTTTGAATTCACGCCTGTCTTTATCGGTCTCCCGTAAGCCCTGTCCCCCCCTATTCCCACTCGATCGTGGCTGGCGGCTTACTTGAGATATCGTAGCAAACTCGGTTCACGCCTTTGACCTCATTGATCACTCGAGCGGAAATCCGCGCGAGAAGCTCGTGCGGCATCCGAACCCAGTCGGCCGTCATGCCATCATGGCTACTCACGATACGGAGAGCGATCGTGAAATCATAGGTGCGCTCGTCGCCCATCACGCCTACTGAACGAACAGGCAGAAGAACGGCGAAGGATTGCCAGACTTTGTAATACCAGCCCGAGGATTTCATCTCATCGATGACGATGGCATCGGCTTCGCGAACGATTCGCAGTCGCTCGGCATCGATCGCACCGAGAACTCGAACGGCTAGACCGGGGCCAGGGAAAGGCTGACGATGGACGATTTCTTTTGAGAGCCCAAGTTCCTCACCGACGCGACGGACTTCGTCTTTGAAAAGCTGGCGAAGGGGCTCAACGAGCTCAAACTTCATGCGCTCAGGAAGACCACCCACATTGTGATGGCTCTTGATCAAAGCGGCCGGATTTCCGGAGATCGACACACTCTCGATCACATCGGGATAAAGAGTTCCCTGCGCGAGAAAGCGGTAGTGTCCAGGATCCGACTTTTTGAGGTCACGTGCGGCGGCCTCAAAGACTTTGATGAATTCCGCACCGATGATCTTGCGCTTTTTTTCTGGATCGGTGACGCCTTTGAGCTTTTTGAGAAACTGATCCGAGGCATCGACCGTGCGCATGCGAATCCGAAATTCCCCGGCAAAGAGTTTTTCGACGGCGGCTGCCTCATTGGCTCGGAGAAGACCATTATTAACGAAAATGCAGGTCAATTTATCGCCGATTGCCTTGTGGATCAGCGCCGCTGCGACGGAGGAATCAACCCCGCCGCTCAAGCCCAAGATGACTCGTCCATCGCCGACTTGCTCGCGAATCTCGCGGCACGTGCGATCAATGAAGGATTCCATCGTCCAATTGGATTTACACCCACAAATGCGGTGAACAAAGTTCGCGAGAATTTCGCTTCCGCGCGGCGTGTGTACGACCTCGGGGTGAAACTGCAGTCCGTAGATATTGCGGTCCGTGTCACCAATGACGGCGTGGGGTGAATTTTCTGTTCGGCCAAGCGGACGAAATCCGACAGGCATCTGAGTGATCTTATCACCGTGGCTATTCCAGACATCCAGCGTCGCGGGGAGTTTGTGGAAAAGTGCGCACTTGGGATCTCCCTTGAGCTTGCTAGGTCCATACTCACGCTCGGTGGAGCGTTCTACCTTGCCGCCAAGCCCGTGAGCGATGAGCTGCATGCCGTAGCAAATACCGAGCACGGGAATGCCGAGTTTATAGATGGCGCGATCGACCTGCGGAGCCTTCGACGCGTACACGCTGGCTGGGCCTCCAGAGAGAATGATTCCGGCGGGCTTGAGCTTCGCTATGGCAGCGGCCTTGGTCGTGTAAGGAATGATTTCGGAATAGACTTGGCACTCGCGTACGCGGCGGGCAATCACTTGAGTGTATTGCGATCCGAAATCGAGAATGAGGATTTTATCCCCGGCAGGTTTGGTGGCCATGAGAAGAATTAACGGAACTCGGGTCCAAAGGAATCAGTGGTGGCATTGTGAGGAACGATTGTGCCCCGCCCTTGAATACCCTCTTGAAATTTATCACCCACTTCCTCGACACTCTGCTCGGAAACAGCGCAGGAGGTTAAAAAAACAGGTGTTAGAAGCATTAAAAAAAAGATCACGCCTTTCATAGCTCGCTAGCATAATCATTCACTCCGCCATGGCAAACATGATTCCACCCGAGATGCTGCTGGACTTCTATCGCGAGGGGATTTTCCCCATGGCGATGGATGATGAAATCCGTCTCTACGATCCGGACCCTCGCGGCATCCTCCCTCTTGAGGAATTTCGAATTCCCCACGGCACCAAAAAAACGCTTCGCGACCCGCTTTGGGAAATTCGGGTGGATACAGATTTCGAGGAAGTGATGATCGCCTGCGCGGACCGCGAGGAAACCTGGATCGATGAGTGCATTTTTCACAGCTATGTGGAACTGCATCGAAGTGGACATGCCCACTCCGTCGAGATCTGGAGGGAAGGCCAACTCGCCGGTGGACTTTATGGAGTGAGCATTGGCGGGGCTTTCTTCGGGGAATCCATGTTCCACCGAGTGGGCGGCGCATCGAAAGTCGCCCTCTGCTACCTAGTTGAGATGATGCAAAAAGGCGGATTCACCCTTCTTGATCTTCAATGGGTGACACCTCATTTGGCCACTTTCGGAGCAAGGGAAATTCCACGCGCTGAATACAAGGAGCGACTCAAGCAAGCCCTAGTATGCGAGGGAAAGTTCGAACTAAAACCCGCCGTCTTGGAAGGCAAGTGAGGCCAACGTGATTTCCTGCACTGGCGCGAGTTCATTGAGCCCAGCGGCGATGTCAAAAATCTCCACGGATACTAAATCGCGGCTTTCATGCTGGGGATAATGAGCCAGCGAGACAAAAAAACCGACTGTCACACACGAAAACGCGAGTGCGCCGACCCAACGAAGTAAAACCGCCGGCAGAAAAACCGAACGCCCACTCTGCTGCCTGGTTGCACGCAAAACATTCCTAGCAAAAAAAGGCGATACCACGGGCGGTGTCGCCTCACCCAACGCCCTCCATAGGGCGTCATTTTCAATCGGTTCTTGTTTCACAATGAATCAAACCCCGGCTTAGCTGAAAAGTTGCGAAAAAACTTAGACCTCGTGAGCATCAAGGAAACCTTCCAACTGGCGGATGCGGGTTGGATGGCGCATCTTGCGAAGGGCCTTGGCCTCAATTTGGCGGATACGCTCACGGGTAACTTTAAATTGGCGACCGACTTCTTCCAGCGTGCGGCTGTAGCCGTCCACTAATCCGAAGCGTTGCTCCAGTACCTGACGCTCACGCTCGGTGAGACTGTCGAGGACATCTTTAATTTTATCCTTCAGCAATACGATCGCCGCCATATCGGCGGGATTGTCGGCGCCCTTGTCTTCGATGAAATCACCGAAACTGGTGTCGTCGCTATCACCCACAGGCGCTTGAAGCGAGATAGGTTGCTGGGCCATTTTGAGAACGGCACGCACGCGCTCGACGGGAAGCTGGATTTCGTCGGAGATTTCCTCCGGAGAAGGTTCGCGACCGTATTCCTGAACGAGTTGCTTTTGTACGCGGATGAGCTTGTTGATCGTTTCGATCATGTGCACCGGAATACGAATGGTGCGGGCTTGGTCGGCAATCGAGCGTGTGATCGCTTGGCGAATCCACCATGTCGCGTATGTGGAAAACTTGTATCCTCGGCGGTACTCAAACTTCTCGACCGCTTTCATGAGACCCATGTTGCCTTCTTGAATCAAATCAAGGAAGGAGAGGCCTCGGTTGGTGTATTTTTTTGCGATGGAAATCACGAGACGAAGGTTGGCCTCCACCATTTCCGTCTTCGCCTTCAATGCGCGGCGGTGCCAAAGCTTGAGTTGGTCATGGTTGGTCGTCAACTCTGCGGGAGAAAGCCAGAAACGCTTCTGCATTTCTTTTACCTCCGCTGTATGCTGGCGACGCAGTTTCGGGCTTGGATCTTTCGCGTGTTTGGCGAGCTCCTTCTGAACATTTTGCAGCGCACGATGATTGTCATCCACCAACTGAACAAAATCTTCGATGATCTTTTGTTTGTAGAAAAATTTGGGGTAGAGATTCTGAAGGGTCTGAAGAGACCGCTCAAATTTTTTGCGTTTCTCCACCGCAGGCCCGCTGGTCAGCATGAGGTCGGCGTAAATGCGGGAAACGGCATCCGTCTGGCGCTTGACCTGCTGACAGAGACGCGGAAGCAACTTCATGTATCTCTCGCGACTCTCGATCTTTTTATCGAGAATGACCCGATCGAAACGCTCACGTTGGTCCATGAGCTTCTGGGCAAGATCGATGTGGGCGCGAGCTACAAACCCAAAACCATATAGCAACTCTTGAACTTTAAGCTCAGCGTCTTCGATGCGCTTGGAGATTTCTACCTCCTGCTCACGGGTCAGAAGGGGAACTTGCCCCATCTGCTTGAGATACATACGTACTGGATCGTCGAGAATATCGAGTTTAGAGTCGGCCTTCTCTTCCTTCTCTTCCTTCTCCTCTTCTTCCTCGTTGTCTTTGCGAACTTCTTTGACACGATCCACATCCGAAGAGTCGATAATCTCAATCTCGACGCCACGAAGTTGGGTGATGATGGCATCGATGTGGTCGGGATTATTAACCCCTTCTGGTAGATGCTCATCCAGATCTTCAAAAGTGACGTAACCCTGCTCTTTTGCGAGCTTAATCAACTCGCGGACTTTATCCTGAATCAGCTTAGGTATGTCGAGCGGCCCAGACGAAGGGGCAGCGAAAAGCAACGCCTTGGCCGCCTTGGTTTCCTTGGCGATTTGCTTGCTAGTGAGAGCGGGTTTTTTGTTGAAAGTGGGTTCCTCAGGAAGCTTGCCCACTTTGGTTGAAGACTTGGCAGCGGCTTTCGTCGCGGGCTTGGCTGCCGCTTTCGGTGCAGGCTTCTTGGCAGCAACCTTGGGCGCGGGCTTCGCAGAGGCTTTCGTTGCAGGCTTGGTTGCGACTTTGGACGCAGGCTTGGCTGCCGTTTTCGGAGCAGGCTTCTTGGCGGCAACTTTGGGCGCGGGCTTGGCTGCGGTTTTCGAAGCAGGTTTTTTAGGAAGTGCTTTTTTGACAGGAACGGCCTTTTTGGACGGAGGAAGCGGCTTTTTCGATACAGGCCGATTCGCTGCGGCTTTGGGCTTTGGCTTTGACGGAAGCGGCTTCTTAGCAACAACCTTCACAGCATTAACCTGTTTAGCAGGCTTCACTTTTGCCCCCGCCGGCTTGGAAGCCTTCGCGGACGGAGTTTTTGATTTGGATTTGGGTGCCAAGCGGGATTGGCTCTTCGAAGAGGTGTTTTTAGTTTTCAAGCTGCTTTCAATTAGGCCAGTTCAAAAGGGCCGCTGAACATCTGCCACACGGATTTTAAGGTCAAGTATTTGTTTTTGAATTTTTTCTCTTTCGCCCACAGGAACGGATGGATCGACAAGTTGACTTTTCAGCCCTTCCATCTTTTGGGTGAGTTGCTGGATGACAAGCCCCTGCCATGTCAGTTTGGCGCGATCGAGAGGAGCAGGCATGGGACGACGCGTGTCGAGCGATGACAGGGTGCGTTCCTCCGACGCGCTCAGTGTTGAGAGAAGTGAGGACGGGAGGGTGCCTCCATCGAATTCGGCATGGATGAGTTTGTCCACCAAAGCGCCGCCGGGCTCGAATGAAGCGGCCGGAGCTTGAGCGCGTAGCCACTCCCGCACTTCAGAGCTGGCTAGCGCGATCTGGCAAAGCATATGCATTCCTGCTGAAAGCGTGATTTTTTGAACCGGCTCATCGAGGGGAACCACTCCTCCTTCGTTGCCGGTGTCCTGACTCGGCGCCTTCATGGCTGACCTAATCACGGCGTGAGGAAGCGAGAGCCTTGACGAAATGCGACCAAGGATCGACTCCCGAAGCACAGCGTCTTGCACTAATGCGAGCGGCGGGGCGATGTGGCGCACGAGCTTGGATTTTCCGGCAGGGGTATTCAATTCTCCGCTTAGGACCGCCTCCTCTAAGCTGTGGTCAAAATAATCGGCCGCCTTTTCAACCAGTGCCAGAAAGGCAGCGGCGCCATTCCGACGAATAAGAGAATCGGGATCTTCGCCCGCGGGCAGTACAACAACCTTAACGCTCAAACCTTGTGAAAGAAGCGATGGCAGTGAACTCGAAGTGGCTTTTTTTCCGGCCGTATCCGAGTCGAAACACAGAAGCACGGTTTCCACATATCGCCTCAAAAGACGGGCCTGATCAGAGGTGAACGCCGTGCCTTGTGGGGCGATCACGTGACGAATACCTGCCTCATAGGCCGAGATAAGATCCAACTGCCCTTCGCAAACGATGGCCGTGTTTTTCTCAATGAGATCGCGCTTCGATTTATCCAATCCGTAGAGCACCTTCCCCTTTGTAAAAAGAGCCGTCTCCGGCGAGTTCACATATTTAGCCGCTTTCGGATCTGACTCCAGTGTGCGCCCGCTAAATGCAATCACTTCGCCGTAATCATTACGGATCGGAAACATGACACGGTGGCGGAATCGACTATAAATTCTGTCTCTAGGCCTATCCTCTTTCGAGGAGGCCAACCCGCTCAGCATGATCTCCCCATCAGAAAAACGACAGCCACGGAGGTGCTCCAATAAAGCGTCCCAAGAATCTGGAGCGTAGCCAAGTTGCCAGGATTTCGCGACCTCGGATGTGATACCTCTCGACTTCAAGTACTCCCTCGCTTGAGCCCCAGCGGGAGATTTCACTAAAGCTTTGTGAAACCAAACTGCGGCCTCCGCATGAATGGCCAGAAGACGCTGGCGCTGCCCCTGTTTTTGCCCGTCCTCGGCCGAAGCAGCGTCTTCAAGAATCGGGATTCCTGCGCGCTGAGCCAACCTGCGCACAGCGGAAGGAAAGTCCACGTGCTCGTAGTCCATCACAAATCGAAGCACCCCTCCACCAGCCCCACAACCGAAGCAGTGGAAAGATTGACGAGCGGGATTGACGTAAAAAGAAGGCGTCTTCTCCTGATGGAATGGGCAAACGGCACGGAAGCTCGTTCCCGCCCGCTTGAGCGGGAAATACGAACCGATCAAGTCAACGATGTCGCTGGCTACCGTTACGCTCTGAATGGTTTCTTCGGAGATGAGTCCCACGAATTCAAAATACCTTGCGACAGTCCCATGCGCGAGTGAGATTTCAGGCCTATGAAAAGCGCGCTTCTTTTTCTTCTTCTATCCCTGTCCATATCGAGCGTATTTGCATCCGAAAAGCCCATCCAGAGAGGTTCCGTCGTCATTCTACATGTGACCGGACCAATCAGCGATGCGCAGTTTTTCTTTCTCCGTCGGGTTCTAAAAAATGCCGAATCCGTTTCCGCCGCAGCCCTGATTTTGAATATGGACACCCCGGGCGGCGACCTCAAAGCCACGGAAAAAATCGTTCAAATGCTGGGTAAAAGCCCGATCCCAACGTACACCTACGTGAACACCAACGCCGGCTCCGCAGGAGCCCTCATCGCGCTGGGAACAAAAAAAATCTTCATGTCCCCGGTGAGTGCGATCGGAGCCGCTGCGCCGGTGGCGGGATCGGGACAGGAAATCCCGGAGACGATGAATGCCAAGATTGTTTCCTATTACTCCGGCTACTTCCGCAGCGTGGCGCAAAAAAACGGCTACCACGCCGAGCTCGTTGACGGATTCATGAACCTCGATAAAGAGGTTAAAATCGGAGGGGAAATCATCAACCCCAAAGGCGCTCTTCTCACACTGAGTGCTCAAGAAGCGACTCGACCGTGCGGCGGGCGCCCCCTTCTGGCCAGCGGCATCGCAACTGACATCGAGGACATGGCAACCCAGTGCGGCCTGCCTGTCGATAAGTTGGTTTCACAAGAGCCCTCCGGATTCGAAACCATAGCTCAATGGATCACCCTCCTCGCTCCCTTTTTGCTGCTTGGCGGGGTCCTGGGCGCCTATTTGGAATTAAAAGTCCCAGGTTTCGGCGTTCCGGGCATTCTTTCCGGGATCTGCTTTTTACTATTTTTCAGTGGCCACTACATCGCCGGACTCACGGGATTTGAAATGCTCGCGCTCTTTGCCATGGGAGTCATTTTTATCCTTTTGGAATTAGTTTTCTTTCCAGGTGTTGTCGTGATGGCGCTCGGCGGCACTGTCATGATCCTTATCTCGCTCTTCCTGGCCATGGCCGACTTTTACCCCGCGCAACCGGTTCACTTTTCCTATGATTTTTTTCTGACCCCGATATTGAACATCAGCATCGCCATCCTGCTTGCCTGCATTTTCATGGCTCTGGCTTCGCGCTTTTTGCCCTCACTTCCGCTTTTTCGAAGACTTTCCCTCTCTTCTAAATTGGAAGCTGGCCCATCCATTGCCGAAGGAATCACAGACACCGGCGAAATTTTGCCCCTTGCTCCAGGCAACGAAGGCATCGCTCTCACAGCCTTGCGCCCATCGGGACGAGCCCAAATCGGCCAAGATCACTTTGACGTCCTCACCGATGGCGAGTTCCTACCAGCAGGTACGCCGATCCAGGTTTTAAAAACAATTGGCCAAAAGATCATTGTCGCCCGACAAAAACAAACCTCACCCTAGCTACAAAAAACCAAAATTCCTCCCATTTGGGATTCTTTTATTGCGAATAACTACAGTTGCAGGCATCGCTGTTTGCTTGCTCCTCGTTAAAATATGCCCTCCCACCCAAAAGCTCTTTCCGTTTTTTTTACATTCCTGCCAATCATTTCCTTGATTGCGCAATCCCCCGAAACCAACTCCTCCACGAAGCTGGAGCCTGGATTCACTATTGTTGCTGACTTCGCTGGAGATCCAAAGCTCATCGACAAAGCGAGCGATAATTCACGTCCACTTCAAAAAGGAGAAAAAATCCCGCCCAGCGCAACCATTCAATCGGGAACTGGCGGACGCGTCGACTTGGCTATGTCTAACGGCGCCCTCGTGCAGCTGCTTGATAACTCAAAACTCGCTATCGGAGAATTTCTCCAAGATCCCATCAAATTTGTTTTTTCTGACGGGACGTTTTTTCTGACACAAGAAGTCGACCCTCCAGTCAATAGCACGAACTCCTCCGAAGTCATCGAAGCAAGCGCAGCGGCTTGGAATAAGCTCCCCACAGAGCCAACCACGTCCAAGTGCAAGCTTCTGCTCAGCGAAGGCACCATCGTCGGAAACTCCAAAAAACTCCAAAAAACTTCAAAGTTGGAGATCGAAACGCCTATCGGAACCGCCGACATAAGAGGCGCCACTTGGCGATTCACTGTCTCCCCCACAGATAAATCCAACGAGTTTCGCGGGGTGATCCAAATCTCCAATGGATCGATTTTTTTTACAAAACCAGACGGCACCGGATCCGTCTCGATTGCTGATGGCTACAGTTTGCAATTTAGCGCCAAAGTTGCCGACCAAGGCACCGTGGTTTTTTACGCTCTTTCAGCCACCCCAATGAGCGCTGAGAGCATCCAGACATTGCTGACCATGGTGAGCGAAGTCGAATCCAAGCAGACCTATTTTAAACTAGGTCGTAAACCCAATGCTTCACTGCTCGCTTCAGCAAACGATACCCAAGAGTTAAATGCTGCCTCACCTCAGCCAACATCGGCACAAGTCTCCGCGAGCCCATCTCCAACGACAACCCCGCAAGAGGATAATAAGCTCGTCAGCGATGAGACCGCTGCCTCCGTTCCAGCAACAACCCCAAACCCCGCAGAAGAATCCATATCTATAGCTGAGCAACCCCAAACTCCGCAGGATCCGGCAACACAAACCGCATCACCTCAGCCAACGCCTGAACAACTCTCCGAGATCCCATCTCCAGCGCCCTCCCCACAAGAGGAAGATAAGCTTGTCAGCAATGAGACCGCTGCCCCTGCACCACCGACAACATCAAGCCCGACCGAAGAATCCAAACCTGTCGCTGCCCAGACTCCAATCCAGCAGGAACCCGCGACTCCAACGGCTAAGTCGGAGCCCACCTCTTTGAATGAGGATCTCGCATCCCTTTCTCCACAAGCACGTGAACTGGCTGATCTCGGCTCGAAACTTTACAAAGACAAACGATTCTTCGATTCGGTCATCATTTTTCGTCAGGCTCTGAAACTCGCTCCAAACAATCTTTTTGTGATTGCCCATTTAGCGATCGCCAAAATCGAAGTCGGAAAGATCAGCGACGCCCGCGCGGGACTTGAAAAAGTCATCATCCAGAAACCAAACGACATCTTGGTGCTCACCAACCTCGCCATCGTTTATTTAAGACTGAAAGATTTCGATAAAGCGATTGCCTCTCTGAAGCAGATTCTTGAACTCGATCCACAAAATGCAATTGCCCATAATTACATGGGCCTCGCTCTCGGAAAAACGGGAAAACCAAATGAAGCGGAGGACTCCTTTTTACGAAGCATCACGATCGATCCAATCTACGCAAAGCCCCACTT
>CAMBAQ010000005.1 GCA_945863785.1 Chthoniobacter flavus | reverse complement strand
GCGTTGCCGTGAATGAGATCCTTATGGTCGATGGCGCCGTCTCCGCGATCATCCGTGAAGGTGCGACCCAGAAGTTACAGGATGCCATCATTACCGGAAAAAGCCAAGGCATGCAGTTTATGGACGATGCCATTTGGGAACAACTTCTCCCAGGGGTCGTTTCGCCCAACGAGGCCTACATGAAGGCGATCGACAAATCGCGGTTCCTGCCCTTCCTGCCTCCCGAGGATGCCGCTCTGGCGAATGCCGCCGGCGGATCAGCGGAGAATCCCGGCGAGGCAGCCAAACCTGGACGCTCACCTGCAGGGAATGGTCATTAAAAAACGCCATCTACGCGATGACCTCATTCAAGTAGGACACATTCGAGGATTTCAAGAAGCGGATCGATGCAGCTCACTGTGGTTATCAACGCCACAGCTACTTTTCTTGTCGTTTTTTGTTTAGAGTAAAAACTCTCCTTTCGCCTCATCGCCGAGTTTTTTTGAAAGAATCAGGCGGCCATGCCACTTAACTCTAAAGTATCTCGGAGCAAATCAAGGCTCATTGGTAGACTTCCTTGATCCCCGCGACACTTCAATTGTCACTGGCTTTTCATCTCTCAACCGCGCTGCATAGAGATTCCAACTCACCCAGAGCCATCCCTTTTTGGATAAAATAAAATCTCCGCAGCTTACTTTAAACAGCGATCGGCGTTCCTACGCTGTGGAAAGTCGCATCGGCGGGAAGGACGACTCTGTTACAGTAGTCGCCAAAGCCTTCGCCGGCCTGACGCTCGAGCGAGTAGCTTTTGATGATGGGACGGAGCATCTCAATCGCATTTTCAATTGTCGTGCTCGGCGAGAAAAGGCGGTTCAGTCTGGTGCCATTATAGCCAGCTCCTAGGTAGAGAGCGTATTTATTGGGGGCTTTTCCGACAAAACCAATTTCACCCAAATACGGGCGCGCACAGCCGTTCGGGCATCCGGTGATACGAAGGCTGATGGCATCGTGATGCAGTCCGTATTCATCAAAGACGACCTCAAACTTTTCAAGGATGTCAGGAAGCGCGCGCTCGCTTTCGGCAAGCGCGAGACCGCAAGTCGGAAGGGCTACGCAAGAAAGGGCGTTCAAACGGAGACCGGAGCGGTCGTTTTCCTTGTCGAGTCCGTGCTTGGCAAGGATCGCCTCGATCTGAGGTTTCATCGCAGGCGTGACACCCGCGATACTGAGATTTTGCGAAGGGGTGAGGCGGAAGTCGCCTGTGTGAATCGCGGCGATTTCACGAAGAGCGGTCTTCATCATCCAACCGTCCTTATCCACGATGCGGCCGCTCAGAATATGGAGTCCGTAGAACCAGTTGCCATCGGCACATTCGTGCCAACCGACTGGATCTTGGATGGTGGTAAAATGGTAGGCGCGGGGAGCCTGAAAAGTAATACCCGAGCGTTTCTGAACCTCGGCTTTGAACCACTCCACTCCGCGATCCTCGATGGTGTATTTCAAACGGGCGTGCTTGCGGTTCGTGCGGTCACCAAAATCACGTTGCGTCGTGAGAATGGCATCGCCGATTTTGTTGACTTGATCAGGCGCAATGAAGCCCAGCACATCAGCCAAACGAGGGAATGTTTCGCTATTTCCATGGCTCATTCCCAGTCCACCGCCGGCGGTGACATTGTAGCCAACGAGTTGATCGTTCTCGATGATCGCGACGAATCCGAGATCTTGTGAGAAAATATCCACATCGTTGGAGGGAGGCAGAACGAAGCCTGTTTTAAATTTACGCGGCAGGTAGGTATCGCCATACATTGGCTCCTGCTCTGGCTCTCCACCGGCAACCAATTCCTCGTCGAGGTAGATCTCATGGTAGGCGCGGGTTTTTGGAAGAGCATACTCGCTCCAAGCTTTCGCATGCTCGTAGACCTCTTGAGCAGCAGTGCTACGCTCGTGGTTTGGGGGCGCCATCACGTTGCGGTTCACATCGCCACAAGCGGCAATGGAATCAAGAAGGGCTTTGTGCATGCCTTTGATGAGTTTTTTCACATTGCCCTTAAGCACTCCGTGAAACTGAAATGTCTGGCGAGTGGTCAACCGCAGGGAGGGCGATGCTACGTCGGCAGCAAGCTTATCAAGAACCAGCCATTGTGATGGGGTGGCCTTACCGCCGGGCAGGCGAACGCGCAACATAAACGAAAATGCCTTCTCTTTGCCTGCTTTTTTGAGAGCGACTCGGAGATCCCGATCGTCTTGGAGATAAAGGCCGTGAAATTTAGTAAGCTGACCGGCGTCCTCAGTGATCGCTCCCGTGGAGGAATCAGCGAGTTCATTGGCTATCGTACCACGCAAGTGATGCGAGGCAGCTTTGAGGATTTCGTTTGCGGCGAGTGGCTTTGCTTCGGATGTTTCTGAGCTCATGAATTAACGATGTGTAATGTTGGGGAAGATGCGGCGACAGGCAATCCCTTTCTCTGATGCAAAATCGTTAAACACATCGCGCGCTCTGCGCTCCTGCCTGCTAAAAGCAAAACCGCCGCAGGGAAATGCCTGCGGCGGTTGCAAGGTAAACTGGGATACTACTGGGCGCTTGCCTTAGGCTGAGCCGCCTTAACGGCTTCACTAGTGGCCGCGCCAACAGTCTGAACGCCACCAACGGCGGTTGTCGCTGCGCCCTTTGCGGCCCCAACTCCCGTCACAGTGGTATCTGCAGCGGCACCGAGAACGGTTCCGGTAGCTTGACCTGCTGTTTGAACGGTTCCACCGACAGCAGACTCGGCTGTTTTCAAAGTGCCACCAGCAGCAGCCTCAACAGCATTTTCAACGCCCTTCACCGGATTGCGATTGATGGCGGCCTTGCCTGTATTTACGACGGTCTCGCCGGCGGCTTTTGCTGTATTGCCGACGGTTCCAACGGCGTCCGCGGCGGTATTTACAGTTCCTGCGGCGGCGTTAGCTGCCGTATTTCCGATATTTTTGGCCGTCGACTTGACTGTGCTGACGGCGTCAGATCCGGTCTTTTTAGCAGTTGCAGAGGTTTGGGATCCTCCACTTTTCGGCACGGCGGTAGTCGACGAGGCGCAAGGCTTAGAACAGGTGCTTTTGGCGCATTCCGTTTTTTTAGCGCTTGGCTTGGAACAAGAAGATTTAGCGCAGTTTCCTTTTTGGGCGCAGGCGGCCAATGAAAGGACGATGAGAGCTACAGATGTGGAGAGGATTATTTTTTTCATGTATGGATGTGTTTGGATTGGGAGTCTTCATCTGCCTTAATTTACCAATGCCTGTCAACGAAGAATTAGACTGTCGCTCGCACGATATTTTTAGCGGAAATCAAGAATGGGCCACATCGGTCGGCAGGATCTGGCATATCCACCACTATACAATGGCCGGATCCACCAACGACATCTGCCGCGCGCTTCCAGCGTGGAACGCCGTTCGCGCGGATGCCCAGTCACGGGGACGCGGACGCTTCGGGCGAGCATTTATTTCCAACCCCGGCGGGCTTTGGCTCTCCGCCTCCCTTCCCGCATTGGGCGCGTCTTCGCTCTGGACCGGTTTTTCACTTCGGGTGGGGGCTTCACTTTTGCGGTACGCGCGTACTCTTGGCCTGCCCGACGCTCGCCTGCGATGGCCGAACGACCTCCTTTGCGCCGACCGCAAACTTGCAGGCCTGCTCATTGAGCAACCCGCCACAGGCATCATCGTCGTCGGCATCGGACTTAATATCACCAACCAGCCGTGGCTCGAATCTCAAGACCTTCTTGCTTCAACGACATCACTGGCCGCGCAGATGACTTCCCCTCCGTCAGTCGATGAGGTAATGCGAGGTATCTTGGAGGAGCTCACCCAGGGACACCAACAAATGATCGATGGCGGCATAGCTGCGGCTATCGACGAACTTAACGAAAGTTGGACGGAATTTCGCCCCGTAGAATTGACTCTATCCGACGGACGAACCGTCTACGGATCCTTCATCGGCCTTGATCCGAGCGGCCATCTTCGCATTGAAGACGAATCCGGCAGAGAGGTCGTAATCGAACATCACTTTGTCCAGCGACTTCGCGAGTTGCCCAAGTGATCCATCAAACTTTTGGACAAATCCGCCGCAAACTCCTACCAATATCTCCCGCATGAGCAGTCCCAATCTTGATGTCCGTGATGTAGCCAGACTGGCCCGCATCGAACTCACCGACGAAGAAGCCACCACATTCCAAGCGCAACTCGGCCGCGTGCTGGAATACGTGGAGCAACTGGGGACCTTGGATGTCTCCCAAGTTGAGCCCACGGCTCACGCGAACCCTGTATTTAATGTCTTCCGCGAAGATGTGTCGCAGCCCGGACTGGATCGAAAGGTCGTTCTCGCCAACGCCCCACACAGCGCAAACAACCTCGTCGTTGTAACCAAAGTGATTGAATAAAAAATGAGCGCCATCACCGATCTCACCATTTCTGAACTCCAGGCGGGTTTCCGCCGCGGCGATTTCACACCAGCAGATGCCGTCCGCGCCCTCGAGGATCGCATCGCCACAGTAGATCCATCCATCGGAGCCTACCTCTCCCGCGACTTCGATACCGCATTGGCTGCCGCCGAGAAGGCCGACATCAGCCTACCACTGGGCGGCGTTCCGATCGGCATCAAAGATGCCATCAACGTGCTTGGTGAAAGCTGTACCTGCTCGTCAAAGATGCTCGCAGGTTACAAGTCGCCCTATGATGCCACCGTGATCGGCAAACTGCGCTCGGCAGGAGCGATCCCGTTCGGTCGATTGAATATGGATGAGTTTGCGATGGGATCCTCGACCGAGAATTCCGCTTACCAAATCACCCGCAACCCTTGGGATACCTCACGCATTCCGGGTGGCTCGAGCGGTGGCTCAGCGGCATCCGTTGCCGCCCGCGAGGCGTTCGCAACCCTCGGCAGCGATACCGGCGGCTCGATCCGCCAACCCGCCGCGCTCTGCGGCGTGGTCGGACTCAAGCCAAGCTACGGCAGGGTATCCCGCTACGGGCTTGTCGCATTCGCATCCTCGCTCGACCAGATCGGACCGATCGCCCGTACAACTCGCGATTGTGCCGGCATTTTAAATGTCATCGCTGGCAAGGACATCCATGACTCGACTTCGCTTGATCTGCCCGCAGAAGATTTCACATCCCAACTCGGCCGCGATCTCAAGGGCGTCAAAATAGGCATCCCCCGCGAGTATTTTGTCGATGGAATGGATCAACGTGTTCGTGAAAAAGTCGAAGCCGCCATCAGGCAATGCGAGCATCTCGGTGCGGAACTGGTCGAAGTATCCCTCCCGCACACATCCTATGCCGTCGGCGTCTATTACATCATCGCCACTGCCGAGGCCTCTGCGAATCTCGCTCGATTTGACGGCGTTCGCTACGGCCATCGCGCCCAGAACCCACGCGATCTCTTGGACCATTATATGCGAAGCCGCGAGGAAGGATTTGGCAGTGAAGTCAAACGCCGCATTATCCTCGGGACTTATGTGCTCTCGAGCGGATACTACGACGCCTACTATCTACGGGCCCAAAAAGTTCGCACGCTGATCCGTCAGGATTTCACAAATGCATTCGAGAAAGTAGACGCCCTTATCTGCCCAACCTCGCCGGACTTGGCATTCAAAATCGGGGAACGCACAGACGATCCGCTTCGCATGTATCTGGCGGATATTTTCACCATTGCAACAAATCTGGCCGGCATTTGCGGAATTAGCGTTCCTTGCGGTC
The DNA here is from genome assembly GCA_945863785.1 of Chthoniobacter flavus. Taxonomy (GTDB): domain Bacteria; phylum Verrucomicrobiota; class Verrucomicrobiia; order Chthoniobacterales; family Terrimicrobiaceae; genus UBA967. Next base: position 18,190 of record CAMBAQ010000005.1, on the reverse strand, counting down.
TCGTCGAAGAAGATGGCAAAGCCCTCCCTGTCGGCCTCCAATTCCTAGGCAAGGCAATGGATGAATCCCGCCTTCTCGGCATCGCTGACGCCTTCGAGACAAGCCAAGCGACCGCTCGGCCTCCAATTGGTTAGTCAATCCACGCCCTGGCGCGATTCCGGTAGAAAGACAGATCCGCTAGAATGCGTCGCTCTTGTCAGAACCGCACAAGCCCCTTCGCAAAAAAGAAGACGGCGCAGCGGAACCTAGACAAATCCACTTGGATGCAGCCACCTCAAAAATGTCGCCGTTCCCGAATGCGGACTGATGCGCTGGTCGCTAATATCAATCGCCATTGATTTTCCCGTATTTTTGAACTTTTATTTTTCGACTCTCCAATCCATTCGCCACGGCGTCCCTTTCGATGAGGCGCTGCGTGCTCGGACTGCACTTGGATTTTTTTGCTATCGCGGATAGGGATTTGCAGCCATTCTACCATAATGCGAGTGCTTGTTTTTTCCATCCTCGTGGCATTCTCGCTTGGCGGCTGCGCTTCGATAGAGCTTGCACGCCGCGAAAACACGCAAAACCTGCTTTCTGCAGCGGGATTTGAAATCATTCCTGCCAACTCGCCAGAGCGTCAAAAATCTCTATCCGCCCTCATTCCTTTTTCGATTGTGCGGAATTTGAATGGGGATGAGGTTCGATATGCCTATGCCGATCCGGAACAAAATATCCTCTATTCTGGAAATCAGGAGGCTTACGCGAAATACCAGCAGTTCCGTTTGCAGCAACAAATCGCGAATGCCAACATGCAGGCAGCCCAACTAAACATGAATGCCGCGTACCAATGGAACGACTGGGCCTGCTGGGGACCACCAGTCATCATTCCCCAACCGCGCCAGTTCCCCAGCCACTGAGCTAGGCTGCAAAATGATTCGACGGGACGCGCCCGATTGGTGAAGATTTAGGATTCATGGCCCTATTAAAAGACAGAGCATTGGAGCGCCTCAGTGATGCCCGCAAAGCCGGACGCCTCGCGCACGCTTATTTGCTCGCAGGGCCTCCCGGATGCGGAAAAGCTTGGTTGGCCATGGAGCTCGCGGGAATGATTCTCGGCTTTAATCCCAGTGAAACGACGTCTCATGCCGATTTGTATCAAGTCGCTCCAGAATCAAAGTCCCGTCGGATCGTCACGGACCAGATCCGCTCCCTCGAGCACGCCCTGCAAATGAAGCCCTTGATCGGCAGCCACAAGGTGGCGATCTTGCATGATGCCGACCGCATGCAGCCACAGGCAGCAAACGCCTTCCTCAAAACGCTCGAGGAACCGCCCGAGGGTTGCCACATTTTGCTCACCACCACACTGCGAGACGCCGTGCTCACGACGATCCTTTCCCGCTGCATCACGGTGCCTCTCTTGTCGCCCGTTGGCGTAGTCCGGGACAACACAAGCAATGAGATCGCCGAGGCCTTTGTGGCCGCCCTGCTTCAAAAAGGCGGACCTGACGCCGGTGCCGCGCTGCGTTTCACTAAATTTTTCCAAGGCCAAGTGAGCGCTCTTCGTGAACACGTGACTGGGGAACTCGAGGGGGAACTCAAAGATCAGATCAAACACTACCGCGACTCCATGGACAAATCGTGGAAGGACACGCGCGAGGATCAAATCAAAGCTCAAAGCGAGGCGATGGTCGTCCGCGAGCGCCAACGTCTCCTCACCTCGATCAGTGAAGTCCTCGCCAGCGCCCTTCGACAACACGTCCTGCCAGACTTGAATTGCCCGCCAAATATCCAACGTCTTGCAACCAGCAACGACACAAAATTACTGCTCAAGCGACTCGAAGCCCTCGACCGAACACGCCGCCTGCTCTCCGCCGGAGTTCAAGAGTCACTTGCACTTGAGAGCGGATTTCTCCAAATGATTGCCCCATTATGAAGCGACTTGTTATCAAACTTGGCACCGGCGTCCTTTCCACACCCGCCGGAAAATCTCTCGACTCTTCGCAGTTCACACGGATTTCAGCAGAGATTGCTGCACTCCAAGCGGCGGGCTACTCGTGCATTCTTGTCAGCAGCGCCGCCATTGCCGCCGGCGTTCGGGTTATGCACCTCAAGCAGCGTCCAACCGACCTCCCTGGGAAGCAGGCCTGCGCCGCAGCTGGGCAACCTGAATTGATGCGACTCTACGCAACCTCGTTTCGCAAACACGACCTCAGCGTCGCGCAGTTACTCCTCACGCATGGGGACATCGACAGCCTCATGCATCGCGAAAATGCCCGCAACACTCTCGACTGCCTGCTCGAACACGGAGTCATTCCGATCATCAACGAAAACGATTCCGTCGCCGTGGAAGAGTTGCGGTTCGGTGATAATGACCGCCTCTCCGCCGAGGTTGCCGTTCTGGCCCAAGCCGACCATTTGATCATCCTCACGAGCGTGGACGGGCTTCAAGATGAGGACGGAAACCGGGTAAAAAAAGTTCAGGATATCGCGAAGGCCTTCCGTCTGGTTCGTTCCGACAAGGGCGAGGAATCGGTCGGCGGCATGAAAACCAAGCTTGAGGCTGTGCGCAAGGCCTCCTCAGCTGGCATCACGGCCCACATTCTCGACGGCCGCAAAGCTGGGCAAATCGAAGCCGCCCTCAAGGGCAAGGACGTGGGCACTTCGTTTCCTATTCGCCACAACTCGATCCGATCATGAAATTGCTAGGAGTCACGCTCGCTATCGCCCGCAACACATTTACCGAGCTCGCTCGGCAGAAGGTCTTTTATTTTCTATTGATCTTCGCCCTGCTGGTGATCGGAAATTCGGCCTTCATGGCAAAGTTCTCCTTTCAGGAACAATTCCAAATGCTGAAGGATATTTCGCTCGGCGCGATGTCCGTTTTTGGATCGATCATCGCCATTCTGGCTACGGCCAACTTCCTTCCAAAGGATATGGAGGACAGAACGATCTACACCATCCTGGCCAAGCCAGTGCCGCGTTTCAGCTACCTTCTCGGCAAGCTCTGCGGCATTTTTAGCTTGTTGGCCGTGTCGATTCTTCTGATGTCCGCGGTAGTTCTCGCCGTCCTCTGGATCCGTGAAGGCACGGTCCTCGCTGAGACGCGGGCACAACTCCAAGGCGGTTCGGCCGAGGAAATCGCTGCCGCCGTCAAGGAGGTGACCAACGCAACATTCAATATCAACCTGATCCCCGGTATCGTGGTGATTTTTTTCAAGTCCGCCCTACTCGCCTCGCTCACACTCTTCCTCTCCACGTTTGCGACCTCTTCGATATTCACGATCCTCATGGCGACCGCCCTCTATTTCATCGGTCACCTCCAGTCCACCGCGAGAGAATACTGGCTTGCCGGAGTTGATGTGCAGTGGTGGTCCCGAATACTGGCGGCGCTCGTCTCTCTCCTCTTCCCCGACTTGCAGGCCTTTAATCTCACAGACGACATCATCGCAGGGACCGCTGTACCGATGGCACTTTTTGCAGGAACAGTCGGGCTCGGGATTCTTTATATCTCCGTCTATTTTTCGCTGTCGGCGCTGGTCTTTTCGGCTCGGGAACTATGAACTGGCGCAAGACTTCCGCGCTTGCGCTCATTTTTCTTTTCGGCGCGGCCATTCTGCCGATTCAATCCCGACTGGATACCGCCGCCCGAGCTGCGCATTTCCGTAAAACCGCCCTCGACCTCAACCTCCGCGAGCGCATCGGCCAAGCCGGATTTCTAGCTGCATTGAGCGGTTTTCGCTCCCCACTGGCTGCCATACTTTGGATCCAAGCCCACACCGCTTGGGAAAATACCGAGTGGGGCCGGATGGCCGGCATCTTCGATACCGTGACGACCCTTCAACCCCGCTCGATCCTTTATTGGGACATGGCGGCTTGGCACATGGCTTGGAATGCCGCCGTTGCAGCCATGCAAAATGAAAAGCAACCCAGCGAAGCTCTCCGCATTCGTGCCCAACGTGAGTATTTCCGCCTCGGCCGTGATTTCTTGGAGCGCGGCATTCTCAATAATCCGGACCGTTACCAACTCCGCGTTCAGTTGGGCATCGTGCTTCGCGATAAATTTGAGGACCACTGCGCCGCAGCCGATGCTTTTTTAAAGGCGGCGGCACTCCCCGATGCCCCATCTTACTGCGCCCGGTTCGCTGGATATGAAATGGCAAAGTGTCCCGGACGCGAGCGCGAAGCCTACGAGCACCTGCGCCGCCTCTACCTTCAGGGCGAAAGCCAACGCCTACCCTCCCTCATCAACCTTTTGCGTGATATGGAAAAGAGGCTGGATATCCCTCAAGGAGAGCGCATAGATTCTTCAGCTTATTCGGACAAAACCTAACTTCCATGCGATTCGCTATTTTCGGAGACATTCATGCTAACCTACACGCCCTTCAGGCGGTGTTGGCTGATGCCCAAGAGCAATCTTGCACACACCATGTATGCATGGGCGATATCGTCGGCTACAACGCCTACCCGAAAGAGTGTTTGGATATGATACGCGACCTGGATTGTCCTGTTGTGAAAGGCAACCACGACGAACTCGCCTCTTTAGACGGCCCGATCGAAGGCCTTAATCCCTTGGCCGAACTGTCGCTCAAGTGGACGCGAGCTCAACTCCCCGAGGAGGACCGAGAATGGCTGCGCAACCTCAGGATGCAGCGCCTCGTCCGAGATTTCACGATCGTCCACGCCACCCTCGACACGCCACACAACTGGGCCTACATCATGACGCAACTCGATGCGGCGGCGAGCTTCAGCTATCAGCACACGACTTTGTGCTTTGTTGGTCACACACACACTCCGAAAGCCTACGTGCGTGATGAAGGTGTTCGCTCCGAACCACTCGATGTCCTCGCGATCCTTAAAAAAAACAAATACCTGATTAATGTCGGCAGCGTTGGTCAATCGAGAGATGGCGACTCGCGTTCGGCCTATTGCATTTACGACACCGACAGCAACGAAGTGACACTGCGACGCGTCGCCTATGATATCAGTGCCGCTCAGAAAGCCATTATTGATGCCGGTCTTCCTTCCAAACTGGCGACCCGCCTTGTAACTGGAAGATAGCTTCCACCCCCGATTTTATCGTGCCACTAGCACACGACCAAGCGCCCGATTCCCTGCTTTTCATCAAACCGGGATCCATGGGGGATGTGATTCATGCCCTACCAGTCGCCTCCGCCATTCACCGGGCTTGGCCCCTCACCCGAATCACTTGGATACTTGACCCGCGCTGGAGCGAGTTACTCGAGGCGAATCCTGCCATTGCAAAAATCCATCCGTTTCCGCGTCAAAGTTTCCGAGGTCCCAGCGGCCTAATCCGCGCGCTTCGCTGGTACCGCGGACTGCGCGAGCTCAAGGTCGATACCGTCGTGGATTTACAATGCCTTCTTAGGAGCGGGCTCATGGCTTACTGCAGCGGCGCCCGAGTGGTTGTCGGCCTCGGTGATGCACGCGAGGGAGCCGGTTTTTTCTATTCAAGCTCGGTTCCAGTGAGGAAAGACGAACATGCGGTGAATCGTTACCTTCGAGTGCTGCCGGCTTTAGGAATCCCTATACCAGAAGCATTGGACTGGGGGATCCCTCGCGGATTGCGCCCAAGAGCCGTCACCACAAACGATCCTTACATCGTGCTCCATCCATTTTCCCGTGGCGAAGGCAAATCCCTCAATTCCGATGCCATTGGCGCTTTCATTCAAGCGTTTCAGGAAAAGTCCGCGCTGCCCATCGTTCTCGCTGGTGCCCCAAAGTCTCTCCCCGATTTTGGACCAGGAGTGATTGATCTTTTAGGAAAAACTAGCCTTACCGAATTGATCGGCTTGATGCGTGGCGCCAGCTATGTCGTGAGCGTGGATAGCGGACCCATGCACTTGGCCGCAGCACTCGGCGTCCCCCTTCTATCGATCCACACTTGGAGCGACCCTCGACTCGTTGGACCGTTTTCAAAAAACTCCCATATCTGGCAGGGCGGCCAAATCTTGGAGCAGAACCTCCAACGCGCCCCCTCGCCTGAGCGTCCGTTTACGATTCCTGATGCTATCGCGACCGGTCACTTCGCCGCAAAAAGGACTGCGGCGGCGCAATGATCCACATCTCCCGTTGATGCCATTGCCTCGCTGGGTTTTTTGTTTATTCTCGCACCCATGTCTTCCGTCGAGATTCTTTTAGCAGTGGATCCTTCGCTTCGCGGCACCGGATACGCTGTACTACAGCGCTCGGCAGGCAAGGTGCGTTGCCTGCATTTTGATGTGATTAAAAATCCACCAAAGCTTTCAATCCCAGCGTGCCTCTTGGAAATCCACACCCGTCTTTGCGATGAGATGCTGCGTTTCCAACCGACAGCCATGGCTGTCGAAAGCGTGATCTATGTACAAAGTTTCCAGACGGCGATCACCCTTGGATCCGCACGGGGAGCGGTTCTCTTGGCTGGAGCCAAACACGGACTGCCGATTTACGAATATGCCCCCCGGCGAGTGAAGCAAGCCGTGGTCGGTCGCGGAGCCGCCCAAAAATCTCAAGTGGCATTCATGGTGCGAACGTTGCTGGGCCTCACTGTAACCCCTCCGGCCGATGCGGCTGATGCGATCGCCGTCGGCCTCACCCATTTTCAATCTCCCCCAGCGGCATTGCAGGGTGGGCATGTGCAACGATTATGAAAATCCTTACTCCCGGCCGAATGGATTACGCTGCCGCTCTGGATCTTCAGAACAGCCTCCTGGAAGATCTCATCGCTGGACGCGGCGAGGAGACCCTCATCCTTCTTGAGCATGATCCCGTTTACACCATCGGTCGAACCCGCGATCAAACCAGCCTCGGCATCGCGATGCCGCACCCTGTTTTTGAAACCAACCGCGGCGGACAGGCCACCTACCATGGCCCGGGACAACTGACGGGCTATCCGATTCTTGATCTCAATCGTCGAGGAAGAGATCTTCACCTCTACCTTCGCTTTTTAGAAAGCTTTCTTATTGAACTCTCCGCGACCTATGGAATCCAAGCCGAGCGCCGTGACGGTCTTACAGGCGTCTGGGTGGGTCCACGCAAGCTCGCCTCTTTGGGTGTGGGAATCAAAAAATGGGTCTCGATGCATGGCTTTGCCATCAACGTGACTCGCGAATCTCTCGAACCCTTCACCCACATCACCCCCTGCGGACTCACGGGAGTCGAAATCACCTGCTTCGAGCGTGAGGCCGGCGTTGAAATTGACATGGCGGAATGCATCGAACGTGCGTGGCGTTTATTTGAAACAGCGCTGGGGACATTGGCCGAATCACAGACCCTATAAAAGATGTAGGCCGCCGCAACGAATGTTGCAACGGCCTACTGTTCCCCCCAGAACAATTTCAGATTCTCACGATCTCTCAGGTAACGCAAGAGTTTTTTAAATTATTTTTTAGTCGCTCAATTCCACGTTCCAATAGGCGATATCGAGGAAGTGTTTCCAGCTCTCATGCGGCTGGGTCGAAAAAGAAATATTTACAAAGGGTCGCCATTTCGGGCGCTTCGGCTTGCGGGCAAGCTGCATTCCCGCCTCGTGAGGAAGACGATTCCCCTTCCGTGTATTGCAGGGAATGCAAGAGCACACGATATTTTCCCAAGTCGTCTGCCCGCCTCGATCCCTTGGAAAAACGTGGTCCAGGTTCAGCTCTTCGCGGGGCTTCACGCGATTGCAATATTGGCAGGTGTTTTTATCGCGCTCGAAAACATTGTGTCGCGTGAACTTCACTTCCTTTTTGGGAAGTCGCTCAAAAAGCAGGAGAACAATGATCCGAGGCACGCGAATTTGCATCGAGATCGTCTGCGCCATGTTCTCCTCCGGATTACTGCGAGAAAAATCCCTCCAACTTGCAAAGTCGTGGGTAATGAAGCCCTGCCCTGGCTCTGCGGCGACCACCTGCGCATGGCCTTGATATAAGAGAGTGAACGCACGACGGGCACTGCATGTGTTCACCGCCTGCCAAAGACGATTGAGAACTAAAACGGGTGTATCGAGAAGATATTGCATATGGAACAACGCCTCGGAACAAGACTCTCTCCGCATCTTGCGGCAAGCCTTCCCGCAGACTCGTGAAAATTAGATACAGAAGCGCTGCTGTGTCAAATATTTAAATGCTCTTTTAACGACAGGAATTCTTTCTTTTAAAAAAAATATCGGGAATGTGTTGACGTATCCAAATCTCCCAGTAACCTCTGCCCTCCATCTTATGTCTAGAAAGTGCAGCATCACAGGGGCCAAGCCCGTACGCGGTTCAAAAATCCATCGTCGCGGTCTCGCCAAGAAAAAAGGCGGAATCGGCATGCACGTCACTGCTGTGACGCCGCGTTACTTCCAGCCCAATCTCAAAACCAAGCGCGTCTGGGTGCCTGAGTTGAAAAAATTCGTCACAGTGAAAGCCACTGCAAGAGCGTTCAAAACGCTTTCGAAAAATGGCGCTTACAAGACCCTTGCTGCCGCAGGTCTCGTAAAATAAACCCTCTTCGGCCCTGCCTGCCCAACCCCCATTCCGGCGGGTTGGATAAAAATTTGCGCCAAGCATGAACTCGGATGACATTTCCGCAGAGTTTGTGTTAACGTCGTTCATGCCTTTGCTGGAGGTTCAAAATCTTTGCACATGGTTCCCTGTTCACGGTGGAGTTTTTCGCCGCAAGACGGGTGACATCCGAGCTGTCGACGATGTTTCTTTTTCTATCCAAGCTGGCCAGACAGTCGGCCTCGTCGGAGAAAGCGGAAGCGGCAAGACGACAGTCGGTCGCACGATTCTCAAACTCATTCCTCCGACCTCGGGAAGTGTGAAGTTTTGCGGACGTGAGATTCTTCCCCTTTCCGAACAGGATTTTCGCCCCCTGCGTCGCGAAATGCAGATGATCTTTCAGGACCCTTTTGGCTCACTCAACCCGCGATTCACCATCGCTGAAATTGTTGGCGAGGCTTTAGAAATTCACTTTCCCGAGATGACACGATCCGAGCGCTCAGATCGCATCGCTGAACTGCTTCGACTCGTCGGACTTCAACCCGAAATGATGCGCCGCTACCCACACGAGTTCAGCGGCGGTCAACGTCAGCGCATCGGCATCGCGCGGGCGCTTGCGGTGGAACCACGATTCATCGTCTGCGATGAACCTGTGAGCGCCCTTGATGTGAGCGTGCAGGCTCAGATTGTGAATTTATTGCAGGATCTGCAGGAGCAATTCGGGATCGCTTATCTTTTCATCGCCCACGACCTCGCTGTGGTCGAGCACATCAGCGACCATGTGCTCGTCATGCACCATGGAAAAATCGTCGAGTCTGCAAGCGCTGAAGCGATCTACCAGGATCCTCAGAACGACTACACAAAAACACTTCTCGCCGCCGTGCCCTCGCTCACCTGATGCATCCGATTCTCAGAAATTTCCTCCGCATGAACTGGGTGCTATTCGGCCTCATGATTGCGCTTCTGATCTATGGCGTCTATGCCATCCACAGCGCCACATGGATGAGGGATCAGCATTTTGCGAAATCCCAGGCCACCTGGATACTTGTCTGCTTGCCCATGTTTTTCATCGTTTCTTTAATGGATTACAGGTGGGTGCGTTTCGGAGCCATTCCGCTTTATGTCCTGAGTATTGTCACTTTGATCGCAACCATGTTTCTCGGCGAGAAGCGTTATGGCGCGCGTAGTTGGCTGAACCTCGGCCCAGCCAGCTTCCAACCATCCCAGTTGGCTGTGATCGCCGGCATCATGACGATCGCGCTGTTCCTTTCCAGGACCAGAACCATGCCGGCGTTCCTTCGCATTCTCTGCTGCGGAGCGATTGTCGGTGCGCCTTGGCTGATGATTTTAATCCAACCCGACCTAGGCTCCTGCATCGTTTGGGTCCCTGTCATTTTAGGAATGATGTTTGTTGGCCACATCCCGAAAAGGTGGTTGATTTTGATGCTGGTTATTGCATTTGCCTTGATTCCGCTCGTAGTTCATTTCGGCCTCAAGCCTTACCAATACTCGCGCATCACGACGTTCATGAATCCGGACGCCGACCCTCAGGGCGACGGGTGGAACATTACCCAGTCCCTCATCGCCATTGGATCCGGCGGATTTACGGGCAAGGGATACAAGGCCCCTAACACACAAAACGCCCTCGGATTCCTGCCTTCAACCATCGTGCACAACGATTTTATTTTTTCGGTGATGGGGGAGCAACACGGCTTCCTAGGCGGGGTGATTCTCATAGCGGCCCTCACCCTTCTCTTTATTCTCATGCTTGCTATCGCCCTGGAGGCGGAGGACGACCTTGGTCGGCTACTCGCGATTGGCATCACTCTGCTGCTCTTTACTCACACATTCATGAATCTGGGAATGACGGTTTCCCTCACCCCCATTACGGGCCTGCCGCTTCCATTAGTGAGCTACGGCGGTTCCTTCATCATGATCACTCTGCTGAGCTTTGGGCTTCTGCAAAGCATTTGGATTTATCGCCGATCGCCCCGCTAGGGCCGCCCTCCTTCTTAAGATTATATTGCCGCTTAGGCGTTGTTTTTGATAGGAATCAACGCCTCATTCAAATGAAAAAAATTATTGTCACGGGTGGAGCGGGCTACATCGGCAGCATTTGTGTCGAGCAAATGATTAACCAAGGTTTTGAGGTTTCGGTCTTCGACAATCTCACCGAAGGTCACGCCAAGGCAGTCGATCCACGTGCCGATTTCTACCAAGGTGATCTCGCTGACCGCTCGGTCTTGAGGCACGTTTTTGAGGAGGTCAAGCCCGACGCCGTGATGCATTTCGCCGCCAACGCGCTGGTCGGCGAGTCGATGACCAATCCCTCCAAGTATTTCCGCAACAACGTCAGCTCGGGAATCAACCTCTTGGACATGGTCGTCGAGTTCGGGGTTAAAAAATTCGTCTTTTCCTCGACCTGCGCCACTTTTGGCATTCCGGACCGCATGCCGCTGGATGAATCGCTCCCGCAAAAACCCATCAATCCTTACGGTGAGTCCAAACTCATGTTTGAGACCATCCTCAAGTGGTATCACGAGATTCACAAACTCTCCTTCACGGCCCTCCGTTACTTCAATGCGGCTGGGGCATCTGAGGCATTTGGAGAGGATCACCGAATCGAGACGCACCTCATCCCCAACGTCCTCAAGGTCGCTCTCGGCCAGCGCGAGTCGGTGGATATTTTTGGCACCGACTACCCCACGCCCGATGGCACGTGCATACGCGACTACATCCACATACTGGACCTCGCCCAAGCTCACATTCTTGCTTTGAAGTCCGAAAAAAGTGATTTCTACAATCTGGGCACCGGCGGCGGAACCTCCGTTCGTGAAGTGATCGAGACGTGCAAAAAAATCACGGGATCCGATATCAAAGCCATTGAGAAACCCCGCCGCGCCGGCGATCCGCCGCGCCTTATCGCTGCCTCCGATAAAATCCGTCGCGAACTCGGCTGGGTTCCCCGCTTTGAAAATATCCAGACCATCGTGGAAAGCGCATGGGCGTGGCACGTGAAGCATCCGAACGGCTACGGCGACTAGCAGCATTATCGCCCTCAACTTTCCTCACTCGTTGATCCACCTGCCATTTAATCCGTTTCTGAAATCCACCCTTGATCTTGTCACTCAGGATATTTAATTTCGACGCTTCATGAGGAAGTTCCTGATTTGTCTGTGCCTGCTGGCCGTGCTACCATGCGCCCGCGCCCAATTCGGGAGCTTTGGGGATATCCCTGTCGAGATCACAGCCGATGGCAATACCCGCTTTGAAGAAGGCGTCGCCATCGCTGAGGACAACGTCCAAATCCACTACGGAAAATACAGCATTTTTTCCGATTACGCGGAATACAACCCAGAAACGCGCGATATCCTACTCATTGGGAATGTTCGTCTCTACACTCCAGATCAGGTACTCACCAGTCAGCGCGGCCTATTTAATCTGGAAACAAAACAAATGCGCTCCCTCGAAATCTCGGGCTCCCAATACCCCTATTATTTTCGGGCATTCAATTTCCGCGCGGTTTCCCCAAAGGAATTTCACATTCGTGATGCCACGCTCACCACGCACGATTCATCTAAGCCGGATTTTCACGTTCGTCCACGCTCGATCCGGTTCTACCCAGACAGCAGAGTCATCCTCACAAACTCGACCCTCTATGTTGGGCAGACCCCAGTTTTCTGGTTCCCCTATCTCTTTGCCAATCTCAACACGAATGGATTTCAGTTTCTTCCGGGCTATGATTCCCGGTGGGGCGCCTATTTGCTGACCTCCTATAGTTTTCCCGTCGTCAAAGGAGTTACTGGCGACTTTAGGCTTGAGGACCGATTCAAATTCGGCCCCTCCGTCGGCCTTGATCTTGACATGAACTACGGTAAGGAAAACCGCAGTTATGGCAAACTCCGCTCTGACTACGTTTTCGAAACTAAAGATGTCACGACGGTCCAGGCCCCCGGAGAGCCAGCCGAAACTAAGACCACGAATCGCTACCGCGTTGCTTTCCAGCAGAGATTGTTTTTAACCGATGATATCTATGGCACGGCCAACATCAACGTTCTCAGCGATGTCGATTTCCTTGAAGACTTTTACCCTAGAGAATTTGCCCTTGATCCCCAACCAGACAACTCACTCTCCCTGACAAAATGGGATGAAGTCTACACTCTCAGCCTCATTGGACGATGGCAGTTGAACGACTTTCAAGACGTGACTGAGCGCAAGCCGGAGTTTGTTTTTGATTTCAAACAACAGCCGTTTTTTGGATTGCCCGTTCAATATGACGGCACAACCGGCGTCGCCTCACTCCGGCGGGCATTTTCAAACACGCCTTCCTTTGGCGAAACCACCTATCCCGACTACGCCGCCACCCGCTTTGACACATTTCATCAATGGTCACTCCCCACGAAATTCTGGAACTGGCTTTCTGTAACACCCAAAGTCGGCATTCGCGGTACCGCCTACAGCCAGAGCGGATCGTTCGCGTCTCCCCAAGGAGATGCCACGGCGATTGACCCCATTACCGGAACGATTACAACGATCAACAATTCCGGCGCGGCAGAGAACCCTATCAACGATCCCTCTTCTGCCCTTACGACCAAAGGCGCAGTTTTCCGCCCTGTGGCCAACTACGGACTCACGATCTCGACAAAAATGTCCCGCGCCTTCGAGCAAATCCAAAGCCGCTGGCTCGGTCTCGATGGTGTGCGCCACGTTATCGAACCCTATCTGAACTACTCCGGCGTCTACAACATGGGGCCAAGCCCGGAAAACATCTACCAGTTCGACCGCGTCGTTCAATCCACCCAGCTACAGCCTTTGGATTTTCCTCAATTTACAGCGATCGACTCCATCGATACTTGGAATATCACGCGCCTCGGCGTCGGCCAACGCCTCCAAACCCGGCGAAATAATGCAACCTACCAATGGTTCACGCTCAATACGTTCATGGATGTGAATATGGACAACCCCTACTCGGATGCCCCTGTTTCCAATGTTTTCAATGTTATTCAATTTAGCCCAGTGCCATGGACCTCTCTGGGAATAGCCTCCCAGACTCCCATACAGAATCAGGGCTTTACGGAATTCAACACGACCATTAGCTTCATGCCCACAAGAGACCTCCGCTTCTCCGTGGGAAGCCGCTACATCGATGGCAACGACTTTTTTGCCGACAACAGCCAGCTCAACTTCTATGCCTACTGGCGGATCAATGATCACTGGAGTATAAGCACCTACGAACAATACGAGTTTGTTTCCAAGGTGATGCAATACCAGCGATATTTTATCAATCGCGACCTCACTAGTTGGGTTGCCTCAGTAGGGGCTGAAGTTCGCGATAACTCCGGCGGGGACCAAGAATACGGATTTTTGCTCATGATGACCCTCAAAGATGCTCCTCAACTCACTCTTCCATTGACAATTAGTCAGGGCCCATCACAAGAGCCGGCGAGTGCATCTCAGTAGAGCTCACCATCAAATCAAAAATGAAAATTTGTATCATTGGATCAGGATATGTAGGCCTCGTCTCTGGAGCATGTTTTGCTGAGGTCGGCCACAATGTCATTTGCGTCGATAACAACGCTAAAAAAGTCGAACAACTCGTCCAAGGCAAAGTTCCGATTTACGAACCAGGTCTAGAAGAACTGATTTATCGCAATGTCGCTGCTCGCCGCCTCCACTTCACCACAAGCACCGAGGAAGGCGTTGACAACTCGGAAGTGGTTTTCATTGCCGTTCCAACACCTCCGCAACCCGATGGCAGCGTCGATCTTTCCTACATCGAAAAAGTCGCCCGTGAAATCTCCAGCGTGCTGAAACCAGGCCAATACCGTGTTATCGTCGATAAGAGCACGGTTCCTGTCAAAACCGGCGAAAAAGTCGCCGATACCATTCGTCGATACAATAAGACCGGCGCCGACTTTGATGTCGTAAGCAACCCAGAATTCCTGCGTGAAGGCTGTGCCGTGGCCGACCTCATGAAACCCGACCGCATCGTCATTGGAAGCAATAGCGAGCGCGCCATCGCTCTCATGCAGAAAATTTACGAGCCATTTCTGTCTCCGGTTTTGGTGACGGACATCAACTCAGCCGAACTCATCAAGCATGCGGCGAATTCGTTCCTAGCGCTCAAGATTTCCTACATCAATGCGGTCGCCCGTATTTGCGAGGCCAGTGGCGCTGATGTGGAGAAGGTCGCCGATGGCATCGGCTCTGACCGCCGAATCGGCCGCAATTTTCTCAACGCCGGCATCGGCTATGGCGGATCCTGTTTTCCGAAGGATATCGCTGCCTTCATCGCCATCAGCGAAGACCTCGGAGTTCCATTCACCCTCCTCAAGGAAGTCGAAAAAATTAACCGTACCCAACGTGAACGCTTTATCGCCAAGATCCGCGAGTCGCTCTGGGTATTGAAGGATAAAAAAATCGCCGTCTGGGGCCTCACCTTCAAGCCAGATACCGATGACGTTCGTTCCTCCGTCGCTATCGACGTTGTTCGGGACCTCGTTGCCGAGGGCGCCCAAGTGAGCGTCTATGATCCGAAGGGCATGGAAAAAGCTGTGGAATTCAAGCTCGTGGATGGAGCCCGCTTAGCCAAATCTCCCCTCGATGCCGCAGACGGCGCCGAAGCGCTCATCGTAGCAACAGAATGGAAGGAATTCACCACTGTGGACCTAGGTGAACTCATAAAAGTGATGCACACACCGCTCATCTTTGACGGTCGCAACATCATGGACCCAAAAACAGTCCGCTCCGCTGGCTTTAAATACACCAGCATCGGCCGCAGCTAGGCTACAAAGTCGAGCTGTTTCTCATGAATGATGGGCGGGCGCCCACAATGAGTCTCCCTTGACCCGTCCGGATTATTTTTTGTAAATGGTATCGAAGTTGAATTAAAAGAAGGTTGGCCTCGACCTGTCGATAAACCATCCTGTGCTCATCAGTGATGCGGCGCGACCAATAACCAGATAATCCTTGGCGAAGAGGCTCCGGCTTGCCAATACCATCGAATGGCGATCGCATCGTGTCTTTGATATGATACCATTGATTCTCTTCAGTATCTTTTTATCTGTCTGCAGCCAATGGCGATAGTCTTCCCATGATTGCTGGGTGAATGAGATGTTCACTTGCGGTCAGATCAATATCTTTCGAGATCAGATTTCCTCTCTCGGACGCCTCGATGGAATCAAACGGTCGGCTTGGCGTGACTGGGATTACGGAGGAGATATGCCGCCTCTTGAAGAGACTCGTAATCGTCGAGCGACAACATCACAACAGCCTGGTCTCTGTTACGAGTGGTGATCACGGGATCACGCACGCATATATTTCTCGAGGTTGCACTTCCGATGCAATTTACAGCAACTCAGCCGGCCTTTTCGGCGTATTCTTTTTTGATTCGCTCACTGAGCCAAACCTTGATGATCGACTGGCGGGTAACCCCAATGAGACTCGCTTGGCGATCCAACTTCTGGATCATCCAAATAGGCAAATCCACATTCACACGCTTCTGATCTAGGTTGGGACGCCGAAGCGTGGACATGTCCAGGTAAGGGAGAATATCTTCCTCGCCATCATCAAAAATCTTATCCAGTTCTTCGGCTTTCATAGTAGATTTCCTCCTCCTCGTTTCTGGCGCGCCTCACGGAAATGACTCGAATCTTTGGAGAACGTTCTGTGAAAAATGCAGTCCATATCTTTCCTTTGTAAAAGGCTATCAATGCTGACCTTGGTTCCGAAACGCTTCGCGCATCCACAATGACAGCATATTGGTCTTTCCATAATTCCAGCGCCTCCTTGAAATCGATTTTGTGCTTTTGGAGATTGGCCTCGCTCTTGACGGGATCAAACTCAAACTCCATATAAGGAGAATATATATACCTTAATGAGTGTCAATAGGGAATATATTCGTCACCCTAAGAGGCTTCTTCCATTTGTGCCAAAATTGGCATTTCTCACGTAGTCTTTGACCCCATAGCGGAAAACCGAGGCTCTTCTTAGATTGAGATTGTAGGGGATTTCAATATGAACACAAAACCTCACATCAAAAAGCGCTCAATAACAGCGACATTAATCTATGGTTTATCAGGACTTGTAGCGATCGCCTTGATTGCCGCTAGAGTATCCTCAACGCAATCGTGGGGATCTAAACAATTCGAAGAACTATGGAATGGGTATGGATCTATAACTTGGGCAAATAATGCTCTTACACTCATTCCAAAAGCTTCAACGCAGCCATCGGAAACGCATTCTGCATTTGTTGTGAGCATTCCATCGCTTAAACCTCCTTATCGCGTTCAATTCAAGCTCACAACCGTAGCTCAACTGCGTCAAAACTCAGCACCTAATCCATGGGAGGTTGGCTGGTTTGTATTTGCATACAAACCAGATGGGAAATTTAAATACCTTCTACTTAAACCAAATGGTTATGGTCTTGAGTTAGGTGAATCTCTGCTCAATGACGCTCAAAACTTTTTATATACCTCACCACTTAATAAAAATTTCTTTTTCATAGGGCAAACCTATGCGGTGGACATGAATGTGCAATCAAAGTCCATCGCCATCACCATCAACGGAATAAAATATCTCACATATTATTTGTCAGTTAATGACAAACTCACGCTCGATGGAAAAATCGGCTTTTATTCAGAAGATGCGAATGTCCAAATCAACAACATACGAGTCACCCAATAGCAGACAGTTAGAAGAGGGCTCTTAATCAAGCAAATTGGGAAGGGTGGAGCGCCAAAACTTAGCGCTCATAGACTGCCGCTACAGAAACCTCTTCTCCGACTACCTTCTCAGGCTAATCGATCTGCGACGAGGCGGGCCATGATCGCTTTTTGGGAATGCAAGCGGTTCTCGGCCTGACGGAAAATGGTATCGGCATGGCCTTCAAACGTCGCCTCGTCGATTTCCTTGCCGCGATACGCCGGGAGGCAATGCAAAATGAGAGCGTTGGGGGCCTCGGCCAAGAGGGCGGAGTTGATCTGGTAGCCGTGGAACTGCGCGATTCGGTAGGCGGCTTCCTCTTCTTTTCCCATACTCACCCAAACATCTGTATAAAAAACATCAGCCCCAGCGGCGGCCTTGGCGGGATCGGAAGTCACGACGATGTCGCCGCCAGCGCGCTCGAGCAACTCTGCCGGTGGTTGGAATTTTTGTGGTGAGGCAATGGAAAGATGGAATCCACATTTGGCGGCGGCCCAAATCCACGAGCGGGCCACATTGCAATCCCCATCGCCAATGAACGCCACGCGAAGACCGTCAAGCGTCCCGCGAGTCTCGCGAATAGTGAAAAGATCGGCCAGAATCTGGCAGGGATGTTCCTCGTCGGTGAGAGCATTAATCGTGGGAATGCCACTGTAGGCCGCAAAATCCTCCACGTCTTTCTGTGCAAAGGTGCGTATCACAGCCCCGTGCAGCATTCGCCCCATCACACGAGCGGTATCCTTGATCGGTTCCCCACGACCGAGTTGGATATCCGCTGCTGCCAAAAAAATCGCATCCCCACCCAGTTCACGGATGCCCACTTCAAAGGAAACACGGGTTCGTGTGGAGGATTTGGAAAAAATCAGGCCCCAGCATTGATTGCTCAGAGGCTTCGATACGGGTTGCGTGCGCGAGCTTTTCATGGTCGCTGTGGCGTCCACGATCGAGAAGATTTCAGTCGCCGTGAGCGACTCGATGGAAAGAAGATTTTTCATTTTTCGTGATTAGGAGAAAGGGCGTTGAGAACGCCAATGAACTTGTCA
>CAMBAQ010000004.1 GCA_945863785.1 Chthoniobacter flavus | reverse complement strand
CCGGGCAACATGGCGCTCGAGTCCTTCGTATGAGCGCCGCGCTTCACAATGGATTCGGCCAAATCTCCCACCACGGCAGCAAATCCCAGAACGAGACCGAGTATCGTGATGTCCGAGAATCGGAAGGCCGACAACTTCTGTGGCATC
The DNA here is from genome assembly GCA_945863785.1 of Chthoniobacter flavus. Taxonomy (GTDB): domain Bacteria; phylum Verrucomicrobiota; class Verrucomicrobiia; order Chthoniobacterales; family Terrimicrobiaceae; genus UBA967. Next base: position 24,031 of record CAMBAQ010000004.1, on the reverse strand, counting down.
AGTGCAAACATCCAGTAACTGCATAGGAGCGAGGAAAATAAAGCGCCAAAAAAACCCTCCCAGGTTTTTTGGGGGCTGATATGCGGAGCGAACGGTGTTTTTCCAAAAAGACTACCAAAGACATAGGCCCCCATATCACTGAACTTCGTCACTGCGACGAGATACAAAACGTAATACTGCCCGGTGGTTTGACCATTTTCGAGGGTCGGTGTCAGGTAGATGATCTTTGTCAGAAAGCTGAAAAGCCATGGAATATAAAGCAGCCCAAAAACCGTGTAGCTCATCGCGCGAAGGGGATCGTTTTCCGCCCCACGGAACATCTGCCGCGCAAAAATTGTCATCAGAAACAAGACGAGGACGAGCAATTCAAAGTCATAGCAGTTCTCGGGTCCTTGGGATTTGATGATGTAAAATCCACCAAAGAGAAGTGTCGCGGCGCAGATCAGACCAGTGAGTGTGAAGACGCCGATTCCATCACTTTCGAGCATTTGGAAATACTCCCAGAGCGCGCGCAGCGCCATGATCCCCAGCAATGCCAAAAATCCAAATTCATATCCCGCAAAAACGGTCGAGAGCATCAGCGCCCACAGCACGAGAGTGCTCCCCAGGCGTAAAAAAAATGTCAGGCGCGTCTGTGTCATACCCACGCCCCGAAGAGTGTCTGAGTCTTCCTCATTTCGCAACCCGAGATGCACGTCTTCCGAAGAATTTACGCCTTTTCGCGAATTCCCAGCAGTCGGACAAACGGAAGGAAACCGATTCCAGATAGCGCCACCAAGGCCTGGGCACCGAATCCCCCCAACGAAACAATCGTCGCCATCGCGGCCGGAATACCAAAAAATGTTCCCAGAAGCTCGTTGAACAAAACCTCGCGCAGGCCGACTCCATAAAGCGCAATCGGCAATGTGGTGAGCGTGTCCACCACCGGCATGATGCTGAAAACCTGCCCGACACCCAGTCCGGCATCAAACGCTCGTGCACTAAAGTAATAGCATAAAAAGTGTGCCCCCAAGGAAATCACCGACAACGCGATCCCTCTCAAAATCGCCCCCGGCCGCTGGACGAGCTGAATGAGGCTGTCCCCGCTCTCCATAAAATGGGCGCTCAAAAAAGACCGCCTCCGACTCATGAATCTGCGCAAAACTGGAATGGTCGTCACGCCCCAAAGCCCTACCATCAGCGTCGTCCCACCAAGGAGAACGGCAGCCCCCAACACCATGCCTCCAGCCAAACCCGAAGCAGAAAAAAAATCTCTCCTCCATACGAGAACCGCCGTCAGCGTCAGCACCATCGCCGCTGACCCACACAGACGGTCAGCCAAAATCGAAAAAGCCATCGGGACTTTTTTAGCCGGATACAACCGCATGCCATACAAAGCCCTCACCGCATCGCCTCCCGCCGCGCCCGGAAGAGCGAGCGAGTAAAACAATCCTATCGCGCAAAACGCAACCGCCTCGCGCCACCGGATCGGCATCTGGAATGAACCTAGGATCACCCACCACCGTGTTGCACAGGCCAACTCGCTGGTCAGCGCTGCTAGGACAGCCGCCGCCAGCCAGAAGAAATCGGCACTAGCGAGTACCTCCTTCGCATTTTCACGCAGACTCGGACTCGCGAAAATCCACGACAGGATGTAAATCGTCACCGCACACTGAAGCAGTGGGAGAAGAATTTTTTTGATGGCCCGCACCCGTTCACCACTACCATGATTATGCCGCTTCCATCACGGAAAGATTCCGCGCCATCACCTCATTTGCTTGCCCCCGGCTGGCTGGCAGGACAGAAAAGGCGCATGCACCGATTGATTTTAGCCCTCGCCCTCTTTCTCACCGCGCCCCTCATGGCTGAACTTCCTCCTTCGGCTTATGAAGCGATGCAAGCCAAAGCGCCCGAATTTTTGGAAGTCGAAGTGCTGAGCGTGGGCGTCAAGCCCAGCGAAGCCCCGAACGAAAAGAAAATCACCCTCACCGCCCGTGTCGGGAAGACCTTCCGCTCGGCCAGCGGTGTGGGAGAGGGTGCCATAATCTCGATCACCTATTCGGAAGTAGCTCGGCCCACAGGCTGGGTCGGACCCGGTCGCGTGCCTATCCTCAAAGAAGGAGATAAAAAGGTGGCCTACCTCGAAAAAGGCCCGAAACCAAACCAATACCTACCCGCCGCAGGAGCGATGACTTTCCAGCAATTTTGAAAAAATCCGGTCGCCGATTTAGCGACGGGATCCTATGAAGAGGCGGAGCACATACCAGAACATGAGCGCCACAGCCGCGAAGAGCTGGATGGCCGCAGCGAGGTCGGCATTCTCTGGGTAGTCGCGCATGATCGATGACGTGGTGTAGAGCATCGAGCCCCCAGCCAGAACAACCATGGCCACAGAGAACCATGTTCCGAGATCAAAGTGAAAGAGGGTCGCGCACACCACTGTCGCAAGCCCAAGAAGCCCGCCCCAAATGAGGAAAGTGCGGAGGAAGGAAAAATCCTTGCGCGTCACAACGACGACACCTGTTAGAAGAAAAAAGCCACCGAGCGTGGCCTGAGCGGCGCTGGCGATCGTTCCGGGAGCCGATTGATTCGCCACCGCAAGCAAAGGAACGGTAATAATGGCTTGCAGAAGAACGTAAAGGATCAGCCCGCCATATTGAACAGGGCGCGAGAGGCTGGGTTGGGAAAGGAACGTGGCCAACCAGGACAAGATCATGAATCCGCCAAGGACGAGTAGCCAAGAAACGCTGGAAAAGACGCCCACGATCGTGCTGGCGATGCTGCTGTTGAAAAACCAAACCTCCAGACTCACAAACAAAATAATCGCCAAAGCGAGGTGGGAATAGGTGCGAACCAAGAAGGAACCGCGCGCGTCGGCGGAGAGTTCACTCACGGGCATGGAATAAGGAGCATTCATATAATGTAAGAGTATTGCACTCATATGATAGACGCTCCAAGGAATTTGCAAGTGTCGTATTCAAAAAAATCCGTTCTTGCCGAGGCGTGCGGCAGGCATTCAAGTTGCCCACTTCATGAGCCGCCACGACAACCGCCCGCATAATCAAATCCGTCCCGTTACGATCGAAAAAAACATAGCGCCGCACTCGCAGGGGTCCGTTTTAATTTCCTTCGGCAATACCAAGGTCATCTGCGCTGCCACGATTGATGAGGGTGTGCCGCGTTGGATGAAAGAGCAGAACGTCGCTGGAGGCTGGATCACGGCGGAATACTCCATGCTCCCGTATTCGACACTGACTCGCAAACAACGCGACTCCACGCGCGGGAAGGTGGACGGTCGAGGAACGGAAATCCAACGCTTGATCGGTCGCTCACTTCGCGCCGTGATTGATTTAAAAAAACTGGGGGCCCGCACGCTTTGGGTCGATTGCGATGTCCTGCAAGCCGATGGCGGAACGCGCACGGCAGCGATCACTGGAGCCTGCGTGGCCGTGGAACTGGCCTGCCGAAGCCTTGTTCAAAACGGAAAAATCACAGAGTTGCCGATCAAAAACCGCGTGGCTGCTGTTAGTGTCGGTATCGTGAAGGGTGAGGTGCTTCTCGATTTGGATTACCTCGAGGACAAAGATGCTTGCGTGGATATGAACGTCGTGATGACAGACAAAATGGACTTCGTTGAGCTGCAGGGCAGCGGTGAAGAAAATGTGTTCAGCGCTGCGCAACTCGATGAAATGTCCCATGCCGCGCGCATCGGCATTTCGCAACTCTTGGAAATTCAAGCTTCCGCCCTAGCCTGAGCCTAAGCACATCAGCGGCATTTTGATCGCCTCGAACTCGCAGATTGCACTGCACGGCGATCTGCGGTTTATTATTTGGTTTCTCACACATAACCCATGGCGCAACCTAGCGATAAAAATTCTCCCAACCTTGAAACCGCGATGCAGCGGATCTCGGAAATCGTGACGTCCATGGAGGATGGCAACCTGCCGTTGGAGAAGTTGATCGATGCTTACCAAGAGGGCGTTGGGTTGGTAAAGAGCTGCCAAGAAAAGCTCGATGCCGCTGAGAAAAGAATCCAAATCATCGCACGCGACGCACGCGGCACCACGAAGCTGGAGGACTTCGATCCGGAGAGCGAAAATTGAACCCCCCGTCACCCCACATCCCGTCTGGCCCACTCCTGACTTCGATCCAGTCACCCGCCGACCTCAAAAAAATCGCCAGCAAAGATCTCCCGCAACTGGCACAGGAAATCCGCAACGAACTCATCGGGGTTCTCTCCAATACCGGCGGCCACCTTGGTCCCAACCTCGGCGTGGTGGAACTGACGATCGCGCTACACCGTGTTTTTGAAACTCCCAAAGACAAGTTCGTCTTCGATGTAAGCCATCAGGGCTACGTTCACAAGCTGCTCACCGGTCGCCTCGACCGATTTTCCACCATCCGCCAATACGAGGGGCTCAATGGCTTTCTCCTTCGAAGCGAGAGCAAGCATGACAGCTATGGAGCCGGGCACGCGGGAACGGCGCTTTCCGCGGCTCTAGGAATGGCCGCCGCACGCGATGCCCTCGGCACAGATGAACATGTTGTCTGCGTTGCGGGAGATGCGGCCTTCACTTGCGGCGTGAGTTTCGAGGCCCTCAACAATGTCGCCGCTACGACAAAAAAACTCATCGTTGTCCTCAATGACAACGAGTGGTCGATCGCCAAAAATGTAGGCGCTGTGGCGGATTACCTTAACCGCTTGGTGACGAATCCGAGCTATGTCCATTTGCACGAAAATGCCGCGCGCTTTGTGGAGTGGATCGGCGGAAAGACGGCTCGCAAACTCGCTCACAAAGCCGAAGCGGGATTGAAGAGCCTCCTCGCGCCAAGCGTCATTTTCGACGATCTCGGCATGCGTTATTACGGTCCTATCGACGGACACGACATCCCGCTTCTCACGCAAACTTTTGAATTTTTAAAGACGCAGAACGAGCCAGTGATCCTTCATGTGCTTACCAAGAAGGGCAAGGGCTACGCTCCCGCGATCGAGAAGCCCGACAAATTCCACGGGCTAGGAAAATTCCACCTTGATACAGGTGAGACTGTCTCTTCACCGACCCCGACCTACTCGGAAATCCTCGGTTCCAAACTCGCCGACTTTGCGGATACGAATAACAAAATCGTCGCCATCACAGCCGCCATGCCGACTGGGACTGGGCTCATCCATTTTGCGAAGCGGCATCCGAAACGCTTTCACGATGTCGGCATCGCCGAGGAACATGCCGCCATCTTTGCTGCGGGAATGGCGACGCAGGGAATGAAGCCGTTTCTCGCGATTTACAGCACGTTCATGCAGCGCGCCTACGATATGATCATCCATGACATCGCGCTTCAAAACCTGAATGTCGCGCTTTGCATGGATCGCGCGGGACTCTCCGGTGACGACGGCCCCACTCACCATGGACTCTTCGATATCGCCTACCTACGGCCCGTTCCGGGCTTGATCCAGATGCAACCGAAGGATGAGGCTGAATTCGTCGATATGCTCTGGACGATCGCGAACCATGAAGGCCCCGCCGCCATCCGTTATCCGCGGGGAGCGGGCACGGGTGCGAGCATCGACCAAAAACCTCGCCTCCTCGAAATCGGAAAATCCGAAGTCCTCCGGCATGGCACGGACGCCGCCATTTTTGCCCTCGGGAATATGTGCGAACTCGCTTTACCCGCCGCTGAAGAACTCGAAAAGCAAGGCATCTCGACAGCCGTGATCAACGCCCGATGGATCAAACCTCTCGACACAACGACGCTCGAATTTTTTGCCGGCGGATGCAATGTGATCTGCACGATGGAAGATCATGTCCTCCACAATGGATTTGGATCCGCCGTGATTGAACACCTATCTGATCACGGCCTCACGACGCCGGTAGTCCGAATCGGTTGGCCCGACCAGTTTATCGAGCACGGCACGGTCCCGATCCTTCGCGAAAAGCATGGCCTCACAGTGGAAGCCACCGTTAAAAAAATCCGCGACTCACTCGCTGGAGTGGGATCAAACTCCGTGAACGTTGTTTCCGCCGCCTAAGTCGGCAGGCATCACAATCCAGGTAAAGCGGCAAGATAGCTCGGGTAGACGGGCTTCCAACCGGTGGACCTCAACTTCGCATTGCTAATCCGCTTGCTCGTCCATCCTCTCTTGCGATTCATATCAGCGGGACCGGACGGGGGAAGCTCACGTTGGCAAAAGCCCGCGATCCACTGGTAAACTTCCGCCTGCGTGGCTGGCGTATCGTCACACACATTATAAATCCCTGTCGCATTCACGGGATCGGCAAGATGCAGGAGCGCCGCAGCGGCGTCATCGCGGTGGATTTGGTTGATCCAACGATGCCCTCCCGCTTCCAGCAGCGCGGTGCCATCCACAAACTTCCGCAACAGCACCGAGCGCCCAGGCCCGTAAATTCCCGCCAACCTAGCCACAATCCCGCCAACAGCGAGAGCGATTCCCTCGGCCTCCAAAAGGATCCGACCAGTTTCACGATCCGGTTCCGCCGGAGATTCCTCCGTCACCCAACTGCCGTCAGCTTGAGAATAAACCGATGTGCTGCCGGTAAAAATGACACGCTCCGGTTGGAAAGCCCCAATCAGGTGGGACAGTCCATCGCGATAAACGGCTCTGTAAGCCTCGGGTCCCCCTTTGCCCGAACTCGCACAATGAATCACCAAATTCGGGCGGCCCCAATCCGGCGGTGCTGAAAATGGCTTCGAAATATCGACCACCATCACGGGATACGGCTTGCCTGCGAGATTGGCGGCGGATTCTTCCGAAGCACAGAGGCCAAGAACGCTCCATCCCGCGTTAAAAAATAAACCGGCTGCGGTGTCCCCTAGGAAACCACAGCCGGCGAAAACAACCTGTTTCAAGTCCTAGGACGGAGGGTTGAAATTAAAGCGGATTTTCATTTTCGCACGCTTCGCATTGTTTTTGGCTTTGCGGCGGGTGCGTTGAACGGGCGTTTCGAAAGCGCGAAGGCGACGGACTTCGTCCATGAGGCCTTCTGCATCGATTTTACCCTTCAGGCGCTTGAGAGCGCGATCAATGGGTTCACCTTTTTTTACGATTATTTCCGGCATTATATTCACCTACTTTCTTGAAATTGGGATTCGAAGACTAGCTGTCCACTCCCAAAAGAGTCAAGCAGTGGTTTTTTGCTTTAAAAGCAACCACTTCTCAAATCAAGATTTGCATTTCCTGTCGCCGCACTCGCAAGATGCTTTCTCCCGTCGGATGTTGACAATCTTCCAGCGCACGGCACAAAAGGGCACCATCTTATTGCATCCATGAAAATCATCGCCATCTCGAATCAAAAAGGCGGAGTCGGAAAAACGACCACCAGTGTAAATCTCGCTGCGGCCCTCGCCGAAAAAAAAGCGCGCGTCCTGCTCGCTGATATCGACCCCCAGGGCAGTGCAACGAGCGTTCTTCTGGGCAAGGAGGAGGGAGCCCCGAGCATCTACTCCGCCCTCATTGGTGAAAGATCCGCCGTCGAGCTGGTCCTCCCCACACGCATCAAGAATCTCTCCCTCATCCCATCCGATCTCGATCTAGCCGGAGCGGAAATCGAGGTGGCCAGGATGGATGATCATATGATGCGGTTGCGTGTCGCCTTCGAGAGCCTCCGCAAGCAAAACCTCTTTGATTACCTGCTCATGGATTGTCCCCCTTCGCTTGGCATTTTGATGTCGAACGCGCTCGCGGCCGCGGACGAGATCTTCGTTCCCATCCAATGCGAATATTACGCTTTGGAGGGCTTAGGTCTACTTATGGAAGTCACCGAGCGCATACGCGCAAGCGGAGCGAATCCCTCGCTCTCGATTTCCGGGCTATTGCTGACGATGTTTGATAGCCGCACCAACCTGAATCCCGCCGTTGAAAAGGAAGTTCGTAATCACTTTCAAGAGGTCGTCTATAATACCGTCATCCCTCGGACCGTCCGCTTCGCCGAAGCCCCGAGCCACGGCCGCACGATCCTCGAGCACGATCCCAACGGCATCGGATCCGTAGCCTATCGCCGGCTGGCCAAGGAATTCCTCGATCGACAGAAAAAAGGCATCACCTTCGTTAACGCGCCCGGACAGTAATTTTCTTTGCCCCTTTGCCTTTTGACCTCTACAAAAAACACTGACTTTGCTTAATCCGTCACCATTCCAACAGAAACTTTTGTGGGCGGCCATCACGGCGCTTTCGTGTTTGGCTATTGGTGCCGTTGTATTTCTTGTCGGTTCGCTGATCGTGATGGGGATTTCGTTTCTCCAACCCGTATTGATCCCCGTGGCCGTGGCAGCGATTCTCGCGTTCCTTCTCGAACCGGTAGTCAGGTTTTTCATTCGATTGCGTCTGAGTCGCCTGCTCAGTATCGTCATCGTCTACATTGCGGTCTCAGGCGTACTTGTGGGTCTGCTCGTTTACATCCTCCCTCCCGCCTACCGACAAGGTACGACCCTCGTTAAAAACTTCCCCCAGTATCTACAAAAAACCGAGGCCCTGTCGGTCCAGACCATCAATAGCCTCCAACGTTTCGCAGAGATCGAATTTTTCCGACAGGATCGCGAAATCCAAACGCCCGGCGATCAGGTTTCCGTGATGTTCAGCAACGCGATCAAGGATGCCGGTAACTGGATTCAACAAAAAATCCCCGATCTGGCCGTCGAGTCAGGAAAATTCCTCCAGCGCAGTGTCGGTGGCTTTCTGGGGGTTTTCGGCCTCCTCCTCAGCATGATCTTAGTTCCGATTTTCCTGTTTTTTTTCCTCAAGGACAGCCCGTCCATCGCGGATAATTGGAGTCGCTATCTGCCGCTCCGCGCCTCTCCTCTCAAAAATGAAATCGTCTCGCTCGTAGTCGAGATCAACTCCTATCTCATCAGCTTTTTTCGTGGTCAATTGATCGTCAGCCTCATCGATGGAGCCATGATTGCGGTGGCCCTTCTCGCGATGGGTTTGGATTTTGCTATCCTCATCGGACTCATGGTCGGCGTGCTGGGGTTAATTCCTTATCTTGGAATGATGATCTGCTATGTGCCCGCCGTGATCATCGCCGCAGCCCAGTTTGGGGACTGGACGCACCCGCTCATGGTCACAGGCATATTCGTGCTCGCCAACAACATAGATGGTATTTTTATCGCCCCAAAAATTGTTGGTGAGTCCGTTGGATTGCAGCCACTTACCGTAATCCTTTCCGTGCTTGCCTGGAGCTTAATTCTCGGTGGACTTCTGGGCGCTCTGCTGGCCGTTCCACTCACAGCAACCATCAAAGTTTTGCTCAAACGGTACTTTTGGGACCGCCCAGCGGAAGCCCACGCCGCAACGCTGCTCACCACCGAACAAGAGATTTAAATTGAATCCCGGTCGGTTCCGTGTCTTTTTTAAAACGTTATTTACCTTATGAAAAATTCTACAGTGATTGTGCTTGGTTCCGCATTGGCCGTTTTTGTCATGGCAGGCTGCGAATCCAACAGTAATTCCAACTCCAAAGGATCAAACCGATTTGGGTATCGCGGAACCTCCGGCTCGACGCAGTTCGCCACACCGACACCCACGCCTGAAGGTTTGACTGACCAACCGCCAGCTCCGATTGTGCAACCCACGCCTGAGGCCACTCCGACTCCAACGCCACCGCCGGCCGCTCCTAGGGATGTTGCCTACGGCACACCTGTTCCTGGCAAGCCCGGATTTGTGACGAGCCCGCACTCACCGTATGCCGGCTATGTGGACGTGCGTGGGTTTCCGCCGAACACCGAGGTGAAATGCCCCTACTCGGGCAAGATCTTTCTGGTGCCCTGAGCCGTCGCGTTGCCATTCTTGGACCAGGGCTCATTGGCGGTTCGCTCGCTTTAGCCCTGAGCCGTGTCGGCCAGCCTTGGCAAGTGAGCGTGTGGGCCCGCCGCGAAGAAGCAGCGCTTGAAGGGGCTGCTTTATTGCCACGCTGCCGCGTCTCCCGTGATCTCTCCGTCGTCCTCGCCGATTGTGATATGGCCGTCCTTTGCATGTCGCCGCAGGCGATTCAGAATTGTGGCGAGGATTTAAAAAAACATCTCCCGGCCAACGCCACGCTCACCGATGCCGGTAGCGTGAAAGCGAGTATTGTCGAAGCTCTGGAGTCCACATTCGGTGGGCGCTTCATTGGCGCACATCCGATGGCAGGATCCGAGCAAAGCGGGATCCGTGCCGCCCGGGCAGATCTTTACGAGGAGGCTACCTGCATCCTCACCCCGACCCCTCAATCCGAAGCAGAGTCACTTCAGATTACGCGGGAGCTCTGGATAGCCGCAGGCTGCAAGGTCCGCGAAATGAGCCCGCACGATCACGATCGCGCCATCGCTCGTGTGAGCCACCTGCCCCATGCGGCAGCATCCTGCCTTGTCCACGCCGCCGTAGCACAGAATCCCTCTTTGGCCGAACTGGCTGGACCGGGGTATCGTGATTCCACGCGGGTTGCCGCTGGACCAGAAGGCATGTGGACAGAAATTCTCTTCGACAATCGTCACGAGGTTGTTGAAGGAATCCGCGACTTGCAAAACACGCTCGAGACATTGAAGCTCGCCCTCGAGCGAGGAGAGCGACAGGGAGTTGAGGGCATTTTGGCGGATGCCCGAAAACTCCGCTCCAACCACCCGATTACGAAATGATGGCATCCAAGGAAAAAAACACACTCAAATCCCGCAAGGCGGCCCGCATAGAAACAGAGATCACCGTCCCACCCGACAAGAGCATCTCTCACAGGGCTGTCCTTCTTGCCTCGCTCTCGAATGGGGCCTGCACGATCACGAATTTTTTAGAGGGTGAAGACTGCCAGAGCACCGCAAAGGCGATGCGCCAACTCGGCATCTTCATCGAATCTCCGGAACCCGGTACGCTTGTGGTGGTGGGCAACTCCGGCCGATTCACAAAACCTTTTGGTGATATCGATTGCGGCAACTCCGGTACAACGATGCGTCTCATGGCCGGCATTCTGTCCGCTCAGGGATTCCGTTCCCGAATGATCGGCGACGACTCGCTCTCAAAGCGCCCCATGCAACGCGTCATTGATCCCCTTCGCGAAATGGGTGCCGAACTCTCGGCCGAAGGCCCCAAGTCTTGCCCGCCACTTTGCATCGAAGGCGACAGGGAACTGCACGGCATTACTTACCGTCTTCCCGTGGCCAGTGCCCAAGTGAAAAGCGCCGTCCTTCTTGCCGGACTCTTTGCAAAAGGGACAACCACGGTGATCGAAAATGTCCGCTCCCGTGACCATACCGAACGAATGTTCGAATTTTTCCTCATCAAAACCAAACGCGAAGAAATCTGGGAAAATGCCAACTCGCCCAAATCCCGACGCCTCGTGGAAGTCCGCACCACCATTGAGGGCGGACAAATCCCTGAGTCGAGAGACTTCGCGGTTCCTGGCGATATTTCCAGCGCCGCATTCTGGCTCGTCGCCTCAGCGGCACAACCAGGTTCACGCTTATTAGTAAAGGATGTAGGACTCAACCCCACGCGCACCGGCATCATTGACGTCCTCATCCGCATGGGTGCCCGCATCCGTGAGGTCATCGAAACCTCTCTCCACGGTGAGCCAATCGGGAATATCGACATCAAGGGCACCACACTCCAAGCAACGACGATCTGCGGGGCGGAGATTCCGAACGTGATCGATGAAATCCCCGTGATCGCGGTCGCAGCGGCACTGGCGAAAGGCACCACGATCATACGTGATGCTGCAGAACTCCGAATCAAGGAAACCGACCGCATCGCGGCCGTGGCTTCGAACCTCCGCGCTATGGGTGTGACGGTAGAAGAATTTCCCGATGGCATGGCCATCACGGGCGGCTCACCGCTCAAAGGCGCCACGCTCCCTTGCCACGGCGATCACCGCATCGCCATGGCCTTCGCGGTCGCCGGCCTTTTTGCCGAAGGCGAGACCATCATCGAAGATGCCGCTTGCGTTAATACCTCCTACCCCGGCTTCGCTGAAGCCCTCCGTCACATACAAAAAGGCGGCCATATCAAGGGAAGCACGCCCGTTCTCAGCGGCTTCAAAAATCCAACACCATGACCATTATTGCCATCGACGGCCCAGCCGCATCAGGAAAAAGCAGCGTCTCCAAGCGACTCGCGCGACGCCTCGGATTTTCCTATGTGAACTCCGGCTCGATGTATCGTGCCGTCACATGGGAATTGCTCCGTCAGGGCGTTGATCCAACGAACGCCAACAGCGTAAAAACCTCCCTCGACTCCATGGAGTTGGGCTGCGGATTCACCCCCGAGGGCGAATCCTTCATTCGCATCAACGCCCAAGTCCCGGATGCCGAACTCAAGGAAAGCGTGGTTAACAACAACGTCTCCACAGTCTCCGCCATTCCTGCCGTGCGTCACCTGATTGTTGAACGCCTACGCGCCCTTGTGAAGGAGCGCGATGTGGTGATGGAGGGTCGCGATATCGGATCGGCCGTTTTCCCCGATGCACCACATAAGTTTTATCTCGATGCGTCACCCGAGATTCGCCGTCTCCGACGTGCCGCTGAAGGCCAGACGGACAGCATCGATTTGCGCGATAAACAGGACTCCAATCGTACGGAGGCTCCGCTGCAGGTGGCCAAGGGCGCGTGTGTTGTCGACACCTCCCACCTGACACTCGATGGCGTTGTGGAAAAAATCGCACAACTTCTTGCTGACGCTGGTCTTCATCCGCGATGACGATTATTTACAATATTTTTTACAACCTAGCGAAGCTCTTCGCTCGGATGTTTTTCTCCATGCGGGTGGTGCATCCCGAGCGCATGGTGGAGACTGGTCCACTCATTATCGCCGTCAACCACTCCAGCTTCTTTGATCCACCCCTAGCGGGTATCTGTAGCCGTCGTGGAGTTTACTATCTTGCCCGCAAGACGCTTCTCAAATGGCCGTTCTTTGGACCGCTTTTTCCTGCCATGAATGTCATTCCAGTCGAGCGTGACGGCAACGACATGTCGGCCTTGCGTGAGGTCATCAAAAAAGTGAAGGAGGGCAATGGGATCATCCTATTTCCAGAAGGCACCCGCTCAAAGGACGGTCACTTGCAACCAGCCCGTGCTGGTATAGGCCTCGTGATCGCGAAAACCGGCGCTCCTGTCCTGCCGATACGAATTTTCGGGGCCTATGATGCATTCCCAAAAAATGCCAAGCGACTCCATCTCTCGCAAATTACCGTTGTGATTGGAGAACCGATTCACTTCACCGAAGAGGAAATTTCCAACCCTTCTCGCGAGACTTACCAAAACCTGAGCGATCGGGTGATGAGTGCGATCGCCGACCTCCAGATCGCATGATTTCCACCGAACGCGCCTGCGCCCCACTGCCCTACCTCGCCATCGCGACCCTTTTGCTTTATGTCCTTCTGACGGCATCCCCTTATGTGCTCCCCCCAGCCAAGCTCGCAGTGAAGGTTTTTGTTTCCCAGCCCGCACCTGCAGGGAATTGATTGAATCGCCATGCACTCCGTATAAATTGGAAGAATGTTCAAAGAACACGACTTCAATTACGCGATGGAAAATACGCGCGTCGTGGTAAGCCCGCAAAGCGCCATTGAGACATTCGGAGCCACGCGCTTTAGTTTCACCCTGATTACCGAGCCTTTGGATGAAGTGAATTGCGTGCGGGTTCGTTCCGGCATGATTGAGGCCGAGCGGCCACGCATTCTCTCGCCTTCGCATTTCAGAAAGTTGCTCTTGGACGGCTTCGGCGATGAGGCGAGGGAATATGCCGATTGGCTGGAATCGAACGCCTCCGTTGCTCGCGTCCTCCGCTATGGGTTCCAATTTAAAAAAACCGACCTTTCCGAGAAGGTGCTGCATGAAACGATGGAATCCGCTACCGACCGCCTCGAGGACGAGATCCGCGCCCTCGCCGACCCCTTCGGCGTTCTCATCGCGGGCGTGGACGACGCCTGGGAAGTCTGCCTGCTGAAGTTTTCTATGGAAATGATCCAACGATCCGCCGGTGGAAACGTAGCCGAGTGGACGAAGCGCGGCCTAGTTTGATTTACGTATTTTCATTCTCCCTTGGCAAAGGGTAGATTTAAAAACCATTTTATGATTCTCAAAGCTCTCACGATTCTCCTGCTTGTCGCCACGGTTTTAGGCGGGAGTGCCTATTTTGTCTACGACCTCTACTACAAAGACAAAAAGCTGGACTTCATCGAGCAAACAGCCCCCCCCACACCCGTTCCAACCCCCACACCGGATCAGAGCATAGCGGCTTGGGATGCTCTTAAGCCTACCGCCACCAAGGATACCGTCGAGGCCCGCGAGAGCGTTAAAAACTTCATTGCGACCTTCCCAGATTCCGTCCGCCTCCCCGAAGCCAACGCTGTACTGGGCCGAATGAATCTCGTCCTCTTCCGGGATACCGCTGCGACGCCAGCCAACACCGTCTATACTGTTAAGAAAGGCGACTCCCTCGCTAAGATCGCGTCTGTCACCAAGAGCAACGTCGAGCAGATCTACTGGATCAACCAACTCCCCAGCATCAATCTCCAGATCGGCCAGCAACTCCTCATTCCCGCGCTCAATACCTCCGCTGTGGTGAACCGAGAAAAATCCACCATCACCGTCTTGAACAACGGAGAATTTTTTAAGGAATATCCGATCGTTTCTCTCACACTCACTGGGGCCGCGGCGAAGGGCGATTTCGAAACCAAGGTCGCTGATCGCGTCGCCCGAAAAGGCGAAACGCGCGTCGCTTTTGGAGCCAAGGACTACGCCGAAACGGTGCGTTTCGTTTTGCTGAGTCCCGGTGGCATTTCTATTCATCCGGCCCCAACTCCAGCCGCGGATGGCACGATCCCGCCAAACCCGACAGGCATCGTCCTGAACCTAGCTGATTTTAACGACATCTTTGCCCTCCTGAAATCAGGAACTCCACTCACCATCAAGTAATCCACCCATGAGCAAGACCACCTTGGACTTTGAGAAACCCCTCATCGAACTAGAACAGAAGCTCCATGAGCTAAACCAACCGTCCGAAGATCGCCACATCGACCTGTCGGGGGAAATCGCCCTGATGCAGAAAAAGATCGAGGCCACACGCGACAGTATTTACGGCAATCTCAGCGCTTGGCAACGGGTTC
The DNA here is from genome assembly GCA_945863785.1 of Chthoniobacter flavus. Lineage (GTDB taxonomy): Bacteria > Verrucomicrobiota > Verrucomicrobiia > Chthoniobacterales > Terrimicrobiaceae > UBA967. The sequence goes on along the minus strand of CAMBAQ010000004.1, from coordinate 8,969 downwards.
AGATTTCCCGCCACATCGAGCGTCCGTTTTTCCTCGATTACGTTCGGATGGCTTGCACGGATTTTGTGGAACTCAAGGGCGACCGCCTCTTCGGCGACGATCCCTCGATGCCCGGCGGTCTTGCCACAATTAACGGCATCCGATGCGTAATCGTTGGACAGCAAAAAGGCCGTGACACTAAAGAAAACCTCTACCGCAACTTCGGCAGCCCACATCCAGAAGGCTATCGCAAGGCCCTTCGTCTCATGCGTCTCGCTGAGAAGTTCGGCTTCCCCTTTGTCGCCCTCATCGACACCCCCGGTGCCTATCCCGGCATCGGCGCGGAGGAACGCCACATCGCTGAAGCCATCGCCGTCAATATACGAGACATGATGGTTCTGCGAACCCCCATCGTGTCAATCGTCATCGGCGAGGGTGGATCTGGTGGTGCCCTTGGCATCGGCGTTGCCGACCGCGTCCTCATGCTGGAAAATGCCTATTACTCGGTGATCAGCCCGGAGGGATGCGCGGCCATTCTTTGGAAACATCGCAAACATGCACCCGAAGCTGCCGCCGCACTCAAACTCTCGGCGCCAGACTTGATGTCGATGGGCCTCGTAGACGGCGTGATCCCGGAACCAATGGGCGGCGCCCACTGCGATCCGGAGGCCGCCGCGACCAATTTAAAAAATTCCGTCACCACCGAATTAAAGGCCCTCATGAAGGTTCCGATCGATCAACTCCTCGCCACGCGTTATGCGAAATTCCGCGCTATGGGAGTCTTCGAGGGGTGAGAAACCCGGTTTTTCCAAGATGAAAATCATCGACCGCTACGTGGCCTCGGGCGTCCTGCTCACGGCAATCATTGGCGTGTTGATACTCAGCCTCGTGCTGGTATTGGGGAACATTTTCAAAGAACTCCTCAACGTCTTGATTAACAATCCGGACGTCCCTATTCTCACGGTGCTATCATTCATGGCTTTGGTATTGCCATTTTCACTCACTTTCACGATCCCGTGGGGCTTTCTCACCGCGCTCCTTTTATTCTTTGGAAGAATGTCCGCCGACAGCGAGCTGATCGCTTTAAAATCCAATGGCGTGAGTATTCCTAGGATCTGCCTGCCGGTCTTCGCTATCGCGATTGCGCTCTCGATGGTGTGCTTTTGGATCAATGTGGATGTGGCTCCGCGGGCTGAGCAGGCGATGACCCGCGCCATCGTCGATATCGCAACAAATAATCCCGTATCCCTTTTCCGCCCGGATGAAGTCGTGGATCAGTTTCCCGACCGCCGAGTTTATGTCGGAGGCAAGGAAGGTAACCATCTCAAACACATTCTTGTTTTTGAAATGAACGATGACCAATACCCCACAAAAATGATCTACGCCCGCGAAGGGATTCTCACGCCCGACATCGAGAACTCCCGGCTTTTGCTTCGGCTCTTTGATGCCCGCTTTGAACAGCGTGATTCCGCAAAGCCGGACGATCTCAGCAAAATTCAACAGGGTATCGTGATGCGCGAAGGCGTCTTCCCTCTCCAGCTAGATAAGTTTTTGAAGGAAGCCCAAACCAACCGCCGCCTCAGCTCCTACACCCTCCCTGACCTCTTCGACATGCTTTCCAAAACCGAGGGAAAAAAACACCTCGAAACACTGGTGGAATTTAATAAACGCTTTTCAACAGCCCTTTCGTGCATCGCTTTTGCACTCATTGCGATCCCGCTTGGCGTTACGACCCACCGCAAGGAAACATCGGTCGGCTTCGGCATCAGTCTCGTGGTCGCATTCAGCTACTTTTTCTTCATCATCATGGCTGACACGTTCCGAGGAAATGCCAGTGCCTTCCCACAATTCCTCATTTGGGCACCTAACCTCATCTTCTTCGCACTCGGGGGGTGGCTATTCCACCGCCTCGCGAAACGCTGATATGGCTCAAAAAACCCGACTCCTTCCGAGGTTGGCTTTTATTTTTGGCGCTCTCATCCTGATGGCTTCAGGGTTTTTTCTAGCTTCGATCCAATCTTGGCGTGCAGAAAAAATGAGCGATCTTGTCGAGGGATCGCAACTCGCCATCCTGCCGACGGGTCCTATCGAATATGTCCGCCGGGGTGAGGGGCCGACGGTACTGGTTTTTCACGATGCCGGTGGCGGCTACGATGAAGGCGCGCACGTTGGTGGTTTTCTTGAGTTGGAGGGCTTCGAAGTGATCTCACCCTCCCGCCCCGGCTACTTGCGCACACCCCTCTCCATGGGCGACACCCCAACGAAACAAGCGGAAGCCACCGCAGCTCTGCTTGATAGCCTCGCTATCCCACATGTTGCTGTTCTCGGCGAGGGATTCGGTGGATCCGTGGCTTGCGAATTTGCGCGTCTTTTTCCGGACCGCACCACCGCCCTCGTCCTTGTATCGGCACTCACGGCTCCACTGAACGCCTCGCCCGTTGTTTCCTCCAGCGACTACGCCGCTATGCGGTTTTCTCTCCGCCCCCTCGCTTCCTCGCTGGGCGTGGCCTACGATTTCACGACCACCGGCACGCCAGAAGAGAAGAGGGCTTGGGTGGAATTCATTTTGGGTGACACATCGCAGAACGAGTATTTTCAAAGTTTGACCGATTGCCTCACGCCCCCAAGCCCTCGTTCAACAGGCCTGCATAACGACCTTCTCCAAATCGCCTCCCTATCCCCAAGCCTTCTCAAAGCGATCCATACGCCCACCCTCATCGTACATGGGCAAAAGGACAAACTCGTTCCTTTTGCTCAAGCTGAGGCTGCAGCCTCGCTTCTGCCCCAAGCCCTCTTTCTTCCCCTGCCAGACGCCGGTCACCTCGCCTTCCTTGGCAGTGCCGGTCGAGGCGCCCAAGCCCGGATCACCGAATTTTTGAAAAACCACCACGTCGCCACTTCTCCTGCTACGAGATAGCCCATGCCCAACAAGTCGCAACTCACCCAACTTCCCGGCGGACTGCGAGTCGCCACCTGCGAAATGCCGTATGCACAAACCGCCGCTATGGGAATCTGGGCCTCTGTGGGCGGACGCCATGAACCCGCCAAGCTCACGGGCATCTCGCACTTTATCGAGCACATGCTTTTCAAAGGAACGCCTAAGCGCTCCGCCCGTCGCATTATGCAGGATATCGAGGGCGTTGGCGGCGACATGAATGCTTTTACCGCCGAGGAACGCACCTGCTACTACGCCACGACTGCATCCGAGTATTTTCCACGCGTCTGCGATGTTCTCTGCGACATTTACATGAACCCGCTCTTCACGAAACGGGAGATCGATCGCGAGCGGGGCGTCATCGCCGAAGAGATCCTCATGTATCGAGATGAGCCCTCCTCCTACGTCCAAGAACTCTTGGAGCAAACCCACTGGGAAGGCCACCCCCTTGGTCGCTCGATCGCAGGAACCCTCGAAAGCATCGAGTCCATGACAGCCGAAGATTTTCGCAGTTACCGCAAATCTCACTACAACGCTCCCAGCACAGTCATCTCCGCTGCTGGTAATATCCGCCACGAAGACGTTGTCGAAAAAGTCACCGCCGCACTCAAGGGCCTGCCTCGCGGCAAAGCTCCCGCGGCAAAACACTGTCCTCCACCGCGCAACTCTCCCAAAATCGTCACCGCCGCTCGCGATGTCCAACAGACCCAACTTTCCCTGGCACTCCCTGCCATCAGCCACTGCGATGAACGCCGCTACGCCGCCCATCTTCTCCATGTGATTTTGGGGGCGAACGCCAGCTCCCGCCTCTTTCAGGAAATTCGCGAAAAGCGGGGTCTTTGTTACTCGGTGAGCACTCACCAAACGACGCTCAATGATGGTGGTTATCTCGGAATTTCGGCCGGTCTGGACCGCCGCAATCTCGAAAAATCGCTCACCCTCATTCTTGCTCAATTTGAAAACCTGAGAAACAAAATCATTGGTATTGCGGAATTACGCCGCGCGAAGGAATACACGATCGGCTCAAGCCGCATGGCCCTCGAGCGCACATCCACCCAAAACATGCGGCTCGGGAACTCTGTTCTCGCCCACGATAAAATCGTCGACCCCGAATCCGTGAACGAAAAAATCCGCAACGTCACCCCAGACGAAATCCTCTCCCTCGCCCAAGAAATACTGATTCCAAATCGAATCACCCTCGCTGTTGTCGGTCCGAATCCCGATGAACGCATGTTGAAAAAACTCCTCGCCGCCTGAAATGAAAGCCGTGATTTTTGATTGGGACGGCGTCGTGATCGATTCCTCCGCACAGCACGAGCGCTCATGGGAAATCCTCGCGAAGGAAATCTCGAAGCCTCTTCCCGATGGTCACTTTCTACTCGGATTCGGGAAAAAGAACGCCCTCATCATCCCCGAAATCCTCGGCTGGACGACTGATCCCGCTGCCATTACCGGGCTCTCGAATCGCAAAGAAGAGATCTACCGCGAACTCGTCCAAGCCAGTGGTGTCCACGTCCTCCCAGGAGCACGCGAACTCCTCACTGCCCTTCGCGAAGCAGGAATCCCGCGCTCGATTGGATCCTCGACCCCGAGGTCCAACCTTGACGCCATCCTTCCGGTCACTGGCCTTGCCGATCTTTTTGACGCCATCGCCTGCGGCGATGATGTCACCCATGGCAAACCGGCCCCCGACATCTTTATTCTCGCTGCACAGAAACTTCACATGCCGCCCGCCGATTGCCTAGTGATCGAGGATGCCCACGTCGGACTCGAAGCCGCCCGCCGCGCCGGCATGGCCACCCTCGCGGTCGCCACCACAAATCCACTCGCCGACCTCCAGTATGCCGACGCCGCCGTTGAATCCCTAGCAACAGTCACTCTCGATTTCCTCCTCAACATCAAAAACTCCCAAGCCTGATCAACAGATAGGGGGACAGGATTCGTACATCTCTGGCCCTATAAAATCGCCCCCCATTTTTCCCATTCCCCTCAAGAGCGTTCAAGAGTAAGAATCAGCCTATGTCAGATGACCATCATCTTGCCGATCGAGCGGCTCGTGCACAAAAGATCATAGCCTCACCCGACAACTATAAGGTGTGCGAAGGGTGTGAGTCCATCGTCGCCGAGCGAGCGACCACTTGCCCGAATTGCCATGGTTATCGCTTTGATGACGCTTCCGAGCGTGTTGTGGAACAGGCTACGCACCTCGCCACGCGCCCCCAACAAAGTGTCACAGCGTCGGATTTGACGTAACCCTTCGGATTCCTTTCCTACTTTTTAGCCTGCTTTTCTGGTGTCTGCGCAGCTAGCAAATCCTTCAATCGTTTCCACCCTGCCGTGTTGAATTTGACCGCTTCGTTCCAGCGGCCATCCCTAGCAAATCGGCGTGCTTTTGAAAACTCCTCCGCTGCGGGACCACAATCAGCCGCAGAGAGTCGATAAGTGAGAGCGATTTTTTCGCCGATGGCGGAGGCGAGTTGACCTTGTTTGCTTTTGTCTCCAGAGAGCATCCATGTAAACAACTCCAACCTCGACACAACCTCGACATCGAAGCCTACGTGGGTTTGTTCATTAAGAATACGAAATGCCTGCTGCAATGGATCCAGGGCACGTTCCTGATCGGCGCGATCGGCCCCGCGTTCAAAGATGAGAATAGCGGCGCTGGTATGCCACGCGACGGATATAGCCGCAATCGGAGGCAGGCGGTATTGACCTTCAGCGATTCGGTAGAGTGCCAAAAAAAGGTCCCATTGGTCTTTCTTTTGGGCGAGCCTCCAGACGTCCACTTCCAACTCCCCAATACGTGCCGCCTCAAATGCAGTCAGTGAGCTTTTATGGGGCCAAAAGAAATACGCCGCAAGAGCCAGCGCGACCACGAGTACGATTCTCAAAAATAGGGACACCACATCCCCATAGTGAGTAAAATCTGGCGAGAGAGCGATCCCAATGTGGAGGCTTTGTTAGCGTGCGATCCAGCGAATCCCACCCTCTTCAAAAAGCGCAGCAATAAGGTGAACTTCACCATCCCGGATCACGGCACGTGCACCAAGGGGAAGGCTGCAACCCCCACCTAGGCTTCGCAAAAGATCCCGCTCCGCATTCACGCAGAGAGCAGTATCGACATGGTGGATGGCCTGCAAAAGCAACTTGGTATCGGCGTCGGCCTCGCGGCACTCGACCCCGATCGCACCTTGACCGGGCGCGGGCAACATTTCTTCAATCACACTCACATGCAGTGACGGAGAAACGAGCCCATCTCCTAAACGGTCAATAGCCGCACGGGCCAGAATGAGGGCATCCATCGAATCGCTTTCAAGGAGTTTGCGCAATCGGGTGGCCATATTGCCACGGATCTCGACCACTTGCACATCCGGACGCAAAAGGAGGAGTTGGTTTTTTCGGCGAAGACTGGATGTGGCAACCGTAGCGCCTTGGGGCAAGCCTTTCCAGCCCCCAAGGTGTTTCGACGCGAGGCTGTCGGCCATATCCGCCCGTTCCAAGATCGCTCCCACAGTGAGGCCGGCGGGCTGCTCTGTGGGAAGATCCTTGAGACTATGGACGGCCACATCGACCTCGCCGCGGAGGAGGGCCTCCTCGAGTTCCTTGGTGAAGAGACCTTTTTCCAGCGAACCGGGCGAAGCGAGACTCACGTCGAGGCGCTGGTCTCCGATCGTTTTAATGATTCGCTCTTCCGTAACCAAATCAGGATGAGCAGCCCGAAGGCGGGCTGCGACCTCGCGGGTTTGAACAAGGGCCAGATCGCTTCCGCGTGTTCCAAGAATCATTTTTTTCATCGTATGGCTCCCGGGTGATTACGCATCCAGAGAAGGAAGTCCCGCACATGGCGATCGATCATTTTTTCGCATCGAGTGATTTCACCTTGCCGAACCTCGATGGATTGCCGCGCAATTTGCTCCAACGAATCAATATCGTAGAGGTAAACATTTTCCAAATCGTTCACGGACGGGTGCACATCCCTTGGGACGGCCAGATCGATAATAAACAACGGGCGTTCTTGATGGCTTTGCATGATCGCCTCCAATTTTTCTCGGGTCACAATCGGATGAGGCGCCGCTGTCGAGCAAATGAGAATATCGACTTCATCAAATGCGGTGTGCCAGTGATCAAAATGCACGGCGAGTCCGCCGATCTCGTCGGCCAGCGCGGCGGCACGGTCGAACGTGCGGTTGGCAACGATCACGGTTCGTACGCCGCGCGAAACAAGGCTCCGCGCGACCCGCTCGCTCGTATCGCCTGCCCCGAGGAGCATCACTTTCCTTCCGCTCAGATCGCCGAATATTTTCCCAGCGAGGTCGACAGCCACCGATCCAACCGAAGTCGATCCGCGTGTGATCTGGGTTTCGCTCCGCACTTGCTTGGCGACACGAAAGGCATTCTGAAAAAGTTTATTCAGGTGGACATTCGTTGCCCCAAATTCAAAGGCCGTAGAATAGGCTTGCTTGATTTGGCCAAGGATCTCGGTCTCACCAATGACCATCGAATCCAACCCACTCGCAACGCGAAAAAGATGGCGGATGCTCAAATGGGAATCGTGCGTGTAGAAGGGGGCCTCCGTCACACCCGCCCGCTTATCGATGAAGCGCCGCATCCCATCCATCACCCTCATCGGACAAACGCTCGCTGCATAAAACTCGACGCGATTGCAGGTCGAAACAATCACCGCGCCAAACAGGCCGTCGATCGCGCGCAATTGCGCCAACGATTCTTGCAGATCGTTGCCGCCGATAGCAAATTTCTCACGCACCTCGATGGGCGCATTGTGATGATTGATGCCAGCGCAAAGGATCGTCATTTCGGATTCGAGAGGTGTTGAATCACCGGCAACGTGACCAAAATGAAAATAAAGACACCGACCGACAGGATCGCTGTGCGCTTGGGCGCCATAGTGTGGATTCCTCGCAAAAGAACCATTAGGGCATAGGCGGCCCAGATTCCAGCTGAGGTCCAAAATTTAAGCGTGTTCACCTGCATGCCGCTGGCAAATCCAGCAGCAAAGCTGATCGTAAGAAGGATGAGCCCAAGCCAAATCAAACGCGCATTGGCGATGCCGAGGTCGGTGATGGGCGGTAGATTATAGAGCAACGTGCCGCCCTTGCGTTTTTTGAGCTGCCGATTCTGCAGCAGATACATGAGCCCGGCAACGCCCGCGAGAGCGAACGCCCCATAGGAAATGATTGAGAGCGCCGCATGAAGCTCGATCCAGTGATCCCGAAAAAGGCGCATGTGTGCGTCTCGGTTGATCGGGGTGATCTGGGCAAAAAGTAAGATGCCCAACACCAGCGGGGACGTGAACGCACCGAGCAACGAAAGCCTGTAGGCCGAACCAACCACAAAGTAGATCAGGATTGTCGACCAACTCATAAAAACGAGCACATCGAACAACGAGTTGATCGGGCAGGAGCGCTGCACCTCACCGCGCATCCACAAATCCATCGAGAGAAGACCGAAGGCCACAATCATCATCACGAGATTCAAACGCCCAGGCTGCACCCGTCCCGAGCCCAGCTTAAAAAGCGTGTGGCCGAAACTGCTCAAAAGGCAAAACGTCGCTGCGGCTAGTAGGTAGGCTTCCATCGAATTTGATCACATTATGCAGATTGCACCGATGGGATTCAATGCCAGCCTCCTGCTCCCTGCAATACGAGGGGAGCCTGGAAGCACGAGCATTCGTGGAGGCCTACTCTGGCTTGATCTCGTCTTTGATGACGTGAACCTTGGTGCGAAGGATGTCGACATCTTTGAAGGGAAGAATTGAGTCAATCTTGGCCTTGCGGATGCCGTTTTCGCTAGGAAGTTCCACGGTCGCGCCAGCGGCAGCACCGAGGAGCCCTTGAGCGATACCGGCCTTGTAGGAAACGATGCCGAGATCCGGGGCGCTATCCCACGCTCCGAGAATGGTGAAGGTTTCCTTCTCTCCACCCTCGTAGGTCACGGTAACGATGTTTCCGATGGAGACTTGCGCCGTATTGGGATTTTCAAAATCGGTGCCTCGGGCCATGACGAGTTCTTTTTCCATCTCGGCGCGGCGGCGTTG
>CAMBAQ010000003.1 GCA_945863785.1 Chthoniobacter flavus | reverse complement strand
TTCACGGGCCTCGCGAAGCGCCCAAAGCATCGAAGCCATGGGGCCTTTGGTGTCGGAGGCCCCCCTCCCCCACAAACGCCCGTCGCGCAACTCTCCGCTGAAAGGATCTATCGTCATTCCGGCCACGCTGACGGTATCAAGATGCGGAGCGAAAAGGATGCGGGGCGCACCGGGACGCTTTGAGGGAAAATGGGCAACGATATTCGGCCGCTTCGGAAGAACTTCGCGAAGGGATACCTCCGCACCTGCCTCACTTAAAAAATCTGCCACCCACGCCGCGCACCGAGCCTCACCAACTTGATCCGTGCCCGGATCGCCCCCATCTGGATTGACGCTCGGAATGCGGACTAGAGCGGATGCGATTTCGGCGACACTTTTCATTGGCGACTCAAATACCACTCCACAAATTTCGGGATACCATCGCGGATTTTTGTGGTCGGATTATAACCAAGAAGTCTCTGGGCTTTGGAGATATCCGCAGACGTGAGAGGCATGTCGCCCTGTTGCTCGGGAAGCCGTTCGATCATCGCCTTCTTTCCGAGAGCCCTCTCAATCTCAGAGATCAATTCCGAAAGTGTCGTGGTCTGGTTTTCGCCAAGATTGAAAATATCAAAAGCGGGACCTTGGTAGCGCAACGCTCCCAGCACACCTTGCACGATATCATCGATGTAAGTGTAGTCCCTGCGGGTCGAGCCATCACCGTATTGTGGAATCGTTTTTCCGTGATAGATCGAATCGGTGAACTTGTGAATAGCGAGATCAGGGCGTTGTCCGGGTCCGTAAACGGTAAAAAAACGCAGGCAGACGACCGGCATACCGTAGAGGTGGGCATAATTTCCGCAAAGTTGCTCCCCCGCAATTTTCGTGGCCGCGTAGGGACTCAATGTCTGAGGAAGCGGTAGCTCCTCGGAAAATGGCACCACTTTTGCAAGACCGTAAACGGACGAACTGGAAGCAAAAACAAATTTGGAAACCCCATTCTTGTGGGCAGCATCGAGGAGGTTTTGAGTGCCCACGATATTCGTTTCAATGTAGAGCATCGGATCGACCACCGAAGGCCGGACGCCGGCCCGGGCCGCGAGATGGATTATGGAGTCAAATATACCTTCCGCCATCACGTCTTGGACAAGGCTCGCATTGCGGATATCCCCCTCTCGTAGGACAATTCCGCTTCCTACCGCCGCAATATTCGCGCGCTTGATTTGCGGGTCATAGTAATCGTTGAAATCGTCGAGCACGGTTACCTTATGTCCCTCGAGTGCGAGTTGGGTGCATACGTGCGAGCCAATGAAACCAGCTCCGCCAGTTACCAAAACTTTCATCTTGGGAATCTAATTTCCCTCACCGACCAACAGCAAGAGCTTTTCCCACTTGACGCTTTCTCCAATCAAGAGTTCAAGTTGAGTGCTAGCAAATCACACTCCCACCAATGAATCAAAACTCCGCCACCCTCACCACCGCCACCGGCGCGGTAGCATTGCTACTCAGCCTTTGGTTTCTCGTCGCCACTTGGAGTAACCAAGGACTTCAACGTAACCTTCAAAAACAACAGGACGAGATCCAAACGCAGCAACTCGCTCTTCAAACCCTGCAGCAGCAATTTCAAGCGCAGCAACAGCAGATTGATTCAGGAGCCCAACTCGCCAATCAAGTCGGACCAGCCTTGATCCGCGATCTCGCTCAACTCCAAATTGAACATAAAAATCCGCGTATTGCTACACTCCTCAAAAAATACGGTATCGAAGCCAAGGCTAACTGATCGAGAAAAACTGACTTTATGAACGAATTCGAAAACGACTCCACTGAGATCGCTCAAACCAACGGCAGCAGCGCTCAAATCGGCCTCGCACTCCTATCTGCGGCCTTTTGCATCTTTCTCTTCTCCCAAATCAGCAACCTTGGCCAAAATGCGAGCAGCATGAAATGGCAGGGTGAAAACCTGAACCGCCAAATCCAATCGCTCACCGGCGCCGAGAAAAACGCTCAGGATCTCATCAAACAACGCGAAGCCACTGTGCAACAAACTCAACAGGTGCAAGAGCGCTACACTTCCCTTCTCACCGATGTCATAGAACTTGCCGAGACGGATCCCGATGCAAAGAGCGTGGTCGAAAAATACAAGATTTCGCGGCAAAAACCCGCTTCCAATCCCTCCGCCGTTGCGCCAGTGAATGGTGCCACCACTCCCTAAGGAGTCCCTTCATGGCCCGCCAACTGAGGTTGGCGCACATGGAATTGGGGTATGAAAATATTGCTACTGACCGGAGCAACCGGCTTTGTCGGACGCAATGTCATTCTCCGCCAACTTGAGCAGGGCACGCGTATTTTTGCGCCGGTGCGGGATGCTGATAAACTTCGCCGGCAACTTGTCAGCGAAGGACTTTCAGCAGAATCCGTAAACCCGCTCCCATCCAATCCAAGTTCTTGGGGCACGATCGAACCCACTCATGCGCTGCTCTCCGCTGGGGTCCTTTTTGCCAGAAACCGAGAGGAATATTTCAAAACCAATGTGGATTGGACACTCGAGATTCTCCGCGCTTTGCCAGAAACCTGCCGCACGGTTGTTCTTTCCTCCCAATCCGCAGGCGGCCCCACCCCCACAGGCCAGTCATCGAGATCGGAGTCTGATTCGGACGCGCCGGTGACTTGGTATGGCGAATCCAAGCTCGAATTGGAACAAGCGATTCAACGCTTTTTTCCCACGCGAATGATCACGATTTTAAGACCGCCAATGATCCTCGGTGCGCGAGACACCGCCACCCTTCCCCTTTTTAAAATGGGCAGGAACTTCATTCGCACTAAGCCAGGGTTGCGCAAAAAACAATTCAGTTTCATTGCGATCGAAGATCTCGTCGATGCGATTTCGGCGGCTTTTGAGTTGGATGCATCCGGTCCATTTTACATCTCTTCGGATCAGACAATAAGCGACTTCGATCTCATCGATACGGCCGCTCAGGCGGTAGGGGGGCGCGGAGTCACGCTGCCTGTGCCCTTGAGCCTGGTCAAATTGGCATCCTTACTTGTGGATTCCATTCCCGCCCTTCGGAAATCGGCCCCCAGCCTCACACGCGATCGCGCAAAAGAAATCTGGCCGAACCGTTGGGTGGTCGATTCGAACGCCTTTCGCACAGCCACAGGCTGGAGGAGTCGCCACAACCTCAATCACGCCCTCCATAGTGCTTGCGAGTTTTTTTCCAAGGAAGGGCTCTTAGCGAATCGAAACAACGCCTAGCACTCGAGCGCGACGGCCCGAAAGATCTGCTCGCTAGTCCGCTCGCTTTTGTGCTTGATTGGTCCATCCATCCACATGGTTCAACCCAAACTCACTAAAGCCGACTACATCAAAATCAGCCAACTGGTGTACCAGCATAGTCGAATTCATTTAGGGGAAAGCAAGATGGAGCTTGTCTCTTCTAGGTTGGGGAAGCGCCTGCGCGCGCATGGTTGCGATAGCTACGCCGACTATTGCGAGATTCTTCACGGTCGGCATGGCGCCGAGGAGATCAACCACCTAGTCGATGCGATTTCAACCAACCACACCTTTTTCTTCCGCGAAAAAAAACACTTCGACTTTTTGGAATCGACTGTTTTCAGCGATTTCAAAAAAGATCCCTCCTTTCGCGGCGATGGGTGCTTCCGCTGCTGGAGCGCCGCGGCCTCGACGGGAGAGGAACCCTACTCCATCGCGATCACTTTGGCCCGCAATGCGGAAAAAAATCCGGGTTTCCGATGGTTGATGGAATGTTCGGATATCAGCACCACGGCGCTAGCCACTGCCCAAGCGGGCATCTACCCCGAGTCGCGACTGGATGAGATGCCGTTGGATATCAAGCGTCGCTACTTTCAACGAGGCGTCGGCTCACAGGTCGGTCGCCTGCGGGTGAAATCGGAACTGCGCTCCAACATGCACTGGCATCTCATGAATCTGTTTCAGGATTCGTATCCCTTCGATCATCAGTTTCAGGTGATTTTTTGCAGGAATGTGATGATTTATTTTGACCGCCCTTCACAGGAATGGCTCGTCAACCGGATGGCGAAAATGCTTTTGCCTGGCGGATATCTCAAGGTCGGACACTCCGAGAGCCTTTCCGGCATCACTCACGGCCTCCAAACCGTCATGCCAGCCGTTTACAGGAAAGCACCGAAATGATTTTGAATCCAAAGAAAATCAAAGTCCTCATCGTGGACGACTCGATGGTGGTGAGAAAAGTGGTGAGTGATGTTCTTCGCACCGATCCAGATCTGGAAGTGGTCGGCACAGCGGCGGACCCCTATATCGCTCGCGATAAAATTCTCGAACTCAAACCGGATGTCATCACTCTGGATATTGAAATGCCAAAGATGGATGGGCTCACTTTCCTCAAGATCCTGATGAAGCACCACCCGATGCCGGTGATCATCATGAGTTCCCTGAGTCTAGCAGGTTCTCACATTGCACTCGAGGCGCTCGAGGCCGGCGCCGTGGATGTTTTGGCAAAGCCTTCCAGTGATCGCTTCATGACGGATTTGGCAGCCGAGCTGATTTTTAAGATCAAGGCAGCAGCAAGCTCCATGCGGAGAACGAAAGCTCCGCTGACCGCGCCACCAGTGAACAGGATTGCAACGGGAACGACCCGCTACAATCCAAGGCAATTGATTTTGCTAGGCGCCTCGACGGGTGGCACGGAAGCCCTGCGCGAAGTTTTTAGCCAACTGCCCGGCGATCTTCCCGGCATCTGTATTGTGCAACACATTCCAGCCACCTTCAGCGGCCCATTCGCTGAGCGCCTGAATTCCGTCTCCGCGATCGAGGTAAGGGAAGCCAAAGATGGAGATATATTAAGGCCAGGCCTCGCACTGGTGGCACCGGGCGACTACCACATGTTACTTCAAAAACGCGGCCCGGAAGGCTACAGCGTCAGCATTAAGCAAGCCCCAAAAATCATGCACCACCGCCCCTCGGTGGATCTTCTTTTTCAATCCGCTGCACCGATCGCAGGCTCACGCGCGGTGGCCGGGATTTTCACAGGCATGGGCCGAGATGGGGCAGAAGGTCTCTTGGCTCTGCGCACGGCTGGAGCGATCACTTTTGCCCAAGATGAAAAGACCAGCATCGTCTACGGGATGCCGAAGGTCGCCATGGATACCGGCGCGGCGGAGAGGTCAGTCCCACTACACGGCATCGCCGCCTACATCGTGAAGGCAGCCGGACTTGCCGCTGCATCAAGAATCGCCTGAGAAGCCTCGGCTCGGTTCACATCGGCGGGAATACTCACCTGCACCAAAGTGCGAGGGTCGAGGATCAGGCCAACCTTGCCGTCACCGAGGATGGCTGCTCCCGCGAGGGCTTTGTTTTGTTTAAATCGCTCATCCAGACTCTTAATGACCACTTCCTGCTTGCCGATGAGTTCATCGACTAGGATGCAGCGCTGCTGATTGGCGGATTCTACCACAATGATGAGCGCACGCGTGGGATCCATGGTGCGAGGCACAATGTCGAAGTATTCATGCAGACGAAGCATTGGGCGAAGCTTGCCACGCACTTTCACGACCTCGCCCTTGCCATAGACTGTGGAAATCATTTCTGCCGTTGGGCGGAAGGACTCGCAGACTGAGAGTGTCGGGAAGATGTACCTTTGATCGCCGACGCGCGCAATCAAGCCATCGAGGATGGCGAGCGTGAGAGGCAGAAAAATTCGGAAGGTGGTGCCTTCGCCTGGCGTCGAGTCGATCTCAATTTTTCCGCGCAATTTGGCGATATTTTGCTTCACCACATCCATGCCCACCCCTCGCCCCGAGATGTCGGTGATTTTCTCCGCTGTCGAAAATCCGGGCGCGAAGATCAAATCGAAGATTTGCCGGTCTTCGAGTTCGGCGTCGGGAGCGACAATACCTCTTTCGATCGCCTTCGAGAGAATCCGCTGTTTGTTCAGTCCGGCGCCATCATCGGCGATCTCGATCACCATGTTTCCACCCTGATGATAGGCTGAGAGGCGGACTATTCCCTTTGCGGGCTTTCCTTTAGCAATGCGGTCGGCGGGCATTTCGACTCCATGATCGACGGAATTCCGAATCATATGCATGAGTGGATCGCCCAGCTCCTCTACGATGGTGCGATCCATCTCCGTCTCCTCTCCAGAAATGACAAGCTCGACTTGCTTTTGAATGCTGGCGGTGAGGTCGCGCACAAGGCGATTCATTTTTTGAAAAGTGGCCTTGATGGCGACCATGCGGAGGGACATTGCGATTTTTTGAAGTTCCAATGCGATCTGGCTTAACTGTAGAAGATTTCGACTGAGCTGCTGGCTGCGGAGATTCACCAGATCCGGATGCTGGGAAACCTGTGTCTGCGCAATCACCAACTCGCCCACAAGCTCGACTAGGTTATCAAACTTGCGCGTATCCACCTTCATCATCTGCGAGGTGGACTTTTTCTTAGCCTCAGGACCGCCATTGCGCGAAGGGACTGCTGCCTCTGCTGTGGCATCCAAACCGTCGGCAACCTCGCCCGAAATCAGATCCTCGACTGACTGGGGATTGGCTAAAATATGACGCACCCGCATGGTGAGATCGTTACCGGGAACATGAATCGGCTCGACTGGTTTGTGCTGGTCGATCTGGAGCTGCAATTCGTCGATGAAATCTTTCAGAATGTCTTTTCCTGCGAGAATAATATCGATGATTTTGGGATTGAGGAGCAGGCGTCCTGAGCGAGCTGAATCTAAAAGGCTTTCCAACTCATGCGAAAGGCGGTTGACCGGCATGAGGCGGAGAAATCCCGACGCTCCTTTGAAGGTATGAAAGGCCCGAAAAATGGAACTCAGCATTTCGGCGTCGTCAGGACGCTCCTCAAGAATAAGGATGCCCTGCTCGATATTTTCAAGATGCTCGCGGGACTCATTAACAAACTCCCGCAGGATGTCGCCGTCGTTCTCCAGATTCACCGAGGTGTACTCATCAAGCTCATCGGAAATCGGAGAAACCTCCGGAGACACTTGAGCGCTAACTGAAACCTCCTCAACACCCGCCCCACCCAAATCGGGAGCCTCAAATTTGCAGGCCGGATCCATTCGCAAAAGCCGCAACTGACCAGCGAGATCGTTCAGAACATCCAATTGCGCCTGAGTATAGTTTTGCCCCGAAAAAAGAAGCTCCTCGATGAATGTCGTGGAAAAAGTGGCCGCACGATGAAATTCCTCCATGTCGGCAAGCGTGGCCGACTTATCGGCAAGACTGGAGAGCAAGTCCCGAAGCGGAAACTGAGAGCGATCGGTGCCAGGCTCCGAGAGAATGATTTCCTTGGTGGCCTGTTCGATCCATAGGTCGATTTTAGAAAGATCCTGAGTTGACATAGTTTTTAAAATAAACGGCTCAATGCTTCGCAAGGAGATAGGCGGCACCAAAAACAGCCATGACGCATAGGCCCAAACATCATTCAACCAAAAGCATCCCTTGCCGCACATTCTTTTTTAGATGTCTTTTCCCCTTTTTCATTGATCAGCGAAATGCCACACGGACCCTATGTCACATTCCTCTTTATTATGGCGGAAAATCACCTACCTTGTGATCTGGCGTATTTTAGGAATGCGCATGAAACATGGCACAGAGACCACAACCCATTGAAGATCAGATGCGCACCTTGGTGGTGGGAGTCGCTGACTTTAAAATCAGTACGGACCCCCTCACCTACATCGCGACATTTGCCCTTGGATCCTGTCTAGGTATCACTTTTCACGATGAGAAGCACCACGTGGGAGGGCTCCTTCACGTCATGCTGCCAAGCTCAACGATCCGCGAAGGGCAAAAAATCCGTCCACCGATGTTTCTTGATACGGGTTTGCCGCTAGCCTTGGAGTCCATGATTCGGGCAGGCGCCAAAAAAAGCCATATCCGCTGCAAGGTCTTCGGGGGCGCGGAACTCATGTTGTCCGACAAATTTTTCCGCATTGGCTCCAAAAACATCGACATGTTTTATCAGCTCAGTGACTCGCTCGAACTTGATGTGGTTGCTTGGGAGGTGAGCGGCCGAGTGAATCGCACAATCCGTCTTGATAACCAAACTGGGGAAGTCATTGTCAAAGTTCCCGCCAAACCGGAGTTCATTCGCTGATGAATAAAGCCGCCGAAATGCAGACTGTGGTCGAAATGACCCGCTCCATCCCTTGCGCTCCAGCGATTCTGCCTAAACTCCTCAAGCTCACCGAGGGATCTGCGGCTGATATCGGGGAGCTCGAAACCCTCATCACGATGGATACGGGACTCGCGACCAGTGTGTTGAGGACAGCCAACTCCGCCTACTTCGGAAATGCATCACGCTGCGACAATATCGCCGATGCCGTCCTTCGTCTGGGTAGCAAAACCCTCTACCGGATTGCGGCAAACACCCTGACCGGCCGCTGGCTTGTTCATCCGCTCCGAGGCTATGGATGGGAACCTGGCGACCTCTGTCGCCATTCGCTTTGCGTGGCGATCTGCGCAGAAGTCTTTGCCGGTTTTACCAATCTGGCGGATACCTCAACGGCATACACGGCCGGCCTGATCCACGATCTGGGCAAGTTCGCCCTCGCTTACGCTAACCTGAGTGCTCTCGACGAGGTTGCGAGCCGCGTACCGAACGAATATGCAACTTGGCGAGAGGCAGAAACAGCCATTCTCGGATATAATTCAAGCCAAGTCACAAAAGCTCTTTTGGAAACGTGGGGTTTCCCGTCTGCATTCATTTCCGTGGGTTTTTACTATCAATCCCCCTCGCAGGCTCCCGATGTCGATAAACCCCTTGTGACCCTCATCCACGCTGCGAAACACGCGGCCTCTCAACTGGGATATGGGGTCGGAGCGGACGGCTACTACTACGAACCGGATGAAAAATGCTTGGCCGAAGCCGGCTTCACCGAGGAGCAAATGGATGCGGCCCTCCCGGAAATCCTATCCGCCATGCAACGCTTTGTGGCACCCGACGGGCAGATCCACTTCAACTAAGCGCCTTTAAAATTTCACCCAAGCTTTGGGTTGGGAAATAAAATCGGGAAAAATTTGGAGATCCTCCCAACGTTGATGAAAAACTGGGGTTGCCGACCCTGACATCGGCGGAACAATCCAACTCCAGTCCGCCGACACGGCACGTCCAGCCTTCATCTCACGTGCGGTGAATTCCATAAACTCGGAGGAGGCTCGATGATGATCCACGATACGCGCTCCAGCATTCTCAAAAGAATGAAGGACGGAGGCATTCAACTCCACAAGCGCACGATCCAGCCAAAGCGCAGATGAACGCGATATATCCAATCCCATCTTTTCAGCAATGGCGGGCAGGACATTGTAGCGGTCAGCATCACCTAGGTCGCGTGAACCAATCTCCGTTCCCATATACCAACCATTGAAGGGTGTCGCCGGAAAATCCATGCCGCCTATACGGAGGTTCATGTCGGAGAGAACGGGTATGGCGTACCACTTCAGGCCCAGCTCGGGGAACCACGAAAATTGGGGATGAGTGAGCGGGATTTCCAGCGCCTGAGCCGTAGGCGGGGGGTAAAGTCGAGGAGCTTCACCTCGCTTTTGAATGATGATTGGAAGGAGGTCGAACCTTGTGCCTTCGCCCTTCCATCCTAGACGGATCGCCTCACGAGTGAAATCTCGGTTTTTCGGATCTCCACAAATCAATCCGTCCGGTTGCTCGTATCCTGCATAGGAGAGAAGTTGGTGATTCCATATGCGAACAACCGGTCCATCGCTGTCGGAGTGAGCAAAGACCGTCGCAAGCGGTTGGATTTTTCCATTATTGGTGCCGATCGTGAGGTGCTCCAAAAGAGCGGCGTAAACTTCATCGGGATCCGAAATGTGACGCAGATCACGAACGCGGAGGGACGGCCAGAAAAGACGGCCAATGCAGCGCGCATTATTCCGCCAAGCCATACGGGCACCGTGCTCGAGTTCCTCAAAGGAAAGCGTCCACTCACCTGCCAACACCGCACCCTGCCGGGAATTGAACTTTTCCTCACTCCATTGTTTCTCTGCACGACAGGCCTCAAGAAAATCCAAGGCTTCTTGAGTGGATGAAGAGATTTTTTCACCACGCACCTCTACCGGTTTTTTAAAAGATTCGGGACACATGATGGTGGAGTTACGCTCACTGGAGCGTCACGGATGTCGAAACATCACCACTCGATCACCGAACTGGCATAAGTCAGGCCACCGCCGAAAACGACAAGCAACAAAAGATCCCCAACTTCAAAACGACCACTACGCGCGGCCTCATCTAGCGCGATGGCCACGGCAGCGGCGGAGGTGTTGCCGCATTTATCGAGATTGATGTGAAACTGACTCATCGGAACCTCAAGTCGGTCGGCCATGGCTTCGATGATCCGGATATTCGCTTGGTGAGGGATCACGCATTTGATGTCCTGAGGAGTGAGACCACAGCGGTCGAGGACGATATTGGCGGCCCGCATCATGGAAGTCACAGCCTGCTTGAAGGTCTCACGTCCATTCATGTGCAGCGTGTTGAGTTGCGAATCGACATTTTCACTGGTGATCGGGATCGCGCAACCACCGCCGGGCATATGAAGCATGTCCGCGTAATTTCCATCGCTACCCATATAAGTCGTGATGATGCCACGAGATTCGGGACGGGAACGCAGGATAGCCGCTCCGGCTCCATCGCCAAAGAGGACGCAGGTATTACGATCCTTCCAGTTTACAATACTGCTCAGCTTATCGGCTCCGATGACGAGAATAGTATCGTAGGCGTGGTTCGCTATAAATTGGTTCGCAATTTCGACGCCGTAGAGGAACCCGGAACAAGCGGCATTCACATCAAAACAGGTCGCGTTTTTTGCCCCGATCAAGCGCTGGACATGGCATGCCGTGGAAGGAAAAACCGTGTCTGGGGTGATGGTCCCGACCAGAATCAGGTCAATCTCATCCACGGTGATGCCGGCATTTTCGATGGCGGCTTTCGCGGCCTCGGCGGCCATGTGGCTTGTGAACTCGTTGGGACCCGCGATGCGCCTCTCAAGGATCCCAGTACGCTCAACAATCCATTGATGATTGGTCTCCACCATGACCTCAAGGTCGGCATTGGTCAGAACGCGCTCGGGAAGATAGCTGCCAGTTCCAATGATGGAAGTGGTGCGACTAGGCCTCGATGGTATTTCGCGAAGAGTTTTTTTCATGGAGTGGGTTCATCGCTTCCACGATGCGGGTATTGATGCTGAGTTGAATTGCCGTGCGTGCGGCTCGAATGGCGTTACGCAGCGCCCGAGGAGACGAGTTACCGTGGGCCTTGATGCAAATTCCATTCACCCCGAGCAAGGGCGTGCCGCCGTATTCGTCCGTGCTGGTCCGATTTTTGATCGATTGAAAAGCGCCACGGGCGAGCCAAGCTCCAGCCATGCGCAAGGGAGATTGTTTCAGTTCGACTTTGAGCCAAGAGAACACCGATTTCGCGAATCCTTCGACGGTTTTAAGAAAAATATTGCCAGTGAAACCATCGCAGACGACGACTTCTGCCTGTTTTTTGAAGATGCCATGCCCCTCGATGTTGCCCACAAAGCGGATCGGAGCCTCTTGGAGCAGGGCGTAGCATTCCTTGCAAAATTCGGTGCCTTTGCTGGGTTCGCTTCCGATATTTAAAAGCCCAACGCGAGCTTCCCCTCCCCCAACGATGGACTGGTAATAAACGCTACCCATGACCGCAAATCCAACAAGATGCTTGGGGCTCGGGTCAAGATTGGCACCGCCATCGATGAGAAGAAAAACCCCACCCTCTGCCGGAATCAGTACCCCCAGACCGGCTCGGTCGATGCCTGGAAGAGTACGCAGCTTGATCGTGGCGGCAGCGACAAGCGCGCCTGTATGTCCGGCGGAAACAACCGCATCAGCTTCCCCATTTTTGACTAAGTCAATGGCCCGACTGATCGATGAATCCTTTTTTTTGCGAACGCTTTCGAGTCCGTTCTCACCCATCTCCACTACTTGCGAGGAGTGATGGTATGTGATGCGGCACTCAAGGCCCTTGATGTCATGTGCGCCTAACTCCTTGCGGACTCTCTCCTCGTCTCCGACAAAAATAATCGAGACATCAGGAAAGTCGCGCAGGGCTTGGATAGCACCTGCAATGGGATTTTGTGGGGAAAAATCCCCCCCCATTGCATCAAGAGCAATTTTCATTCGGGGAAGAAAAATCCCGCGAAACTATTCGGCGCCAATCGTAAGAACTTGGCGCTTGTTATAGTAACCACAAGCCGGACAGGCGATATGCCCCGGTTTAGCCGCGCCGCATTGCGGGCATTTGCTCAGCTTCGGTGCTTTCCAGCGGTTTGCTGCCTTGCGTGTGCGCAGGCGCATCTTCGATGTTTTGCGTTTGGGAACTCCCATAAGATTTACTGTGTTTTCGTTTTCAACTTTTCCAATGCATCCCATGCCGATGCGTGTTTAGGGACCGAATCACGGCTTGCATTGGGCAAGCCATTACACGAGGCAAGGCACTTCGGTCCACCACTGCTATCGCATCGGGGATGCGCTGGCAGGGTGAGATGAATATCCTCCCGAATCTCAGGGGTCAAGTCAATCCACTCTCTTCCTCCTAGTTCGAGCTGCATGGAAAAGGGATCGACCGCCACATCAGCCTCAAAATCCTCTAGGCAGGAAACACACTGGAAACGGGCACGCAACTTGATCGAGCCTGTAGCAAAGAGACCGCCGTCACTGACTCCGACATCCAGCGAATAGTGCAAAGGGGAAACGGGAACAACGCCCGCCTCCTCTAAACCAAGAGCAGCGGCACTCTCCTCACCCTCGATATACAAGGTTTCGCCTTCGGGAATTTGATTCAGGTGAACTTTCATAATGAGACCATCATCACTTAAAGACCCTTTTCAATCAAACGGAAGATATCCGTGTTATCCATAAAGCCGTTGATGGCCTCGGATCCTGGTCCCGCTCCGAGCGCGATGACATCTTCGGCCGTTCCGATCGCGGCCGCCTGCTTCCAAGCGGGGGGCTCGTTGGGAACCGGGCCTTCCGGCGAAGTATGAGTACCGGACCCGGGACCGGTAGACCAAGTGATCGAGGGAACGCCTTGCGCATTGATACCCAGCACCCCAGCGCCCTTGTCATTTCGGAATGGAAATCCGTTCAGCCTCATACCGCCCACGCTTCGCTTTCCAGCAACGATCACGAGCGCCTTCTCACCGGCACAACTGACAGCCGCGGCGACAGCCTCGTCGAGTGCGAGCATTTCCTTCAAGGTACGCTCCCCTTCATTCTGCGTTGCCGCCTTTCCCGAGAGGCCCGCATCCACAATCAGAAGGTAACCCCTAGGGTTGTATTGCAGCAACCGGATCGCTTGCCTCACCAGAACAGCCAAAGTCGGCTGCGTGCTGGTCGCGGAGAATTCATCGGAAAAATCCATATTTCCCATACTAAAAAGACCGAGCGTTTTCGGTGACCGCCAGGACGGGGTACTTTCGAGTTCAGCTTGGTTACGAACAATATCGTAACCCTTATTTCGCATTTCCAAAATCAAGTCCCGGCCGTCCGTGCGGCGCCCCCCCTTAGAGTCCGGCAGCATATCCGCTCCACCCCCTCCAAGGAGCACGCTCACATCGGATCCCTCCACGAGCTGGCGAGCCAGATTTTGGTAATCCAGGGGATCCGGTGACTTCGCATAAAATGCCGCCGCCGTTGCATCCGTGATGGAGGCATTCGATACGATGCCCGTGGCTCGACCGTTCTGGCGGGCGATCTCGATGAGATTTGGTAACCGGGTTTTTCCTGCAGCCACGCCGAGCATTCCGTTATTCGCCTTCTGTCCGGTCGCGATCGAACTCGATGCCGCCGCTGCATCCGCTACCGCAAAATCATTAGCGTGAGTGGTGAGAAGAGCTAGGTGCGGAAATTTTTCGATCTGCAAGCGATGATCGGCCCCGCCTTGATAATTCCGAGCAGGCGTCAGGACAGACGGAGTGAGATTATCGGACAAAAATAAAATCACGGCGAAGGGACGTTGAACAACCCAGTTCACATAGAAAAGACCACCGAGCGCGAGGAAGACCAGCAGGCACACCAAAGCCAAAAACCGGTTGCGAATTTTTTTGTTCATGGAAAACATTTGCGTCCGCGCGATCAATCGGGCAACATAATTCACCTACTGCCCTGTGGTGTAATGGTAACACAGTGCCCTTTGGAGGCATTATTCATGGTTCGAGTCCATGCGGGGCAGCCACTCCCTCCACCCTGTCCTTGAATCGATTCGATCCTTGAGATTGATTCCCCTGCTCTTTAATCTTTAAGACAGCATGATGACGCACCTCCCAAAAGAATGGCGCTTTTTATCGGACGCATGGTCCTACGCCGTGATTCTGACGGGCAGCCAGCAAATCGCTACCGACTTGGTAACGAGCACGCTTAAGGTCGTGGCTGATCGGCATGACATCTTGGGCAACAAACATCGCAGGCGCGTTTTTTTTGCTACGCTTTTCCGCGAGGCACCAAAGGCCCCTCGCGTAGAGTTATCGGAATCCAACCTTTCCGATGATATTCTAAAGTTACACAACTTGCCTGAACCTGGCCGCAGCGCTCTCAGTCTTTGTCACATGGGCCTTTTTCCGATCGATCAAATCGCCGATATCGTGGGGAAACATGAAAAGGACCTTCCTGAATTACTCGTGGCAACACGGGCAGCACTAACCGCGACCCCAAAACCATGAACGTCCGCAATGCCCGCCGCCACCTTGTTTGTTACGTTGCCGATCCTAATGTCGCCCCCTCGCCTACTGTCCTGAAAGCCCTCAAGGTCGTATCCGAATCAGCAAGCCTTCGCTCCGAATACGAGACGCAGCTCGAAATCGACAAGAATGTCCGCTCGACCATCAAGGACATCAGAATCCCCGAGGAGGTTTTGAACTCACTCGGCGCCAGAGTCGCTGCCATTCCTTCACGGCGCTTCAATCCACGTGATCCGGCAATGATAGCCGTGCTGATCGGATTCCTTCTTCTGATCACGGTGCTGACCTGGAATTTTCTGGGCCGACCGGCCGCCTTCCCTAGCGATGCGCTTGGAATTGCGGAGGAGGTTTTGACCTTTGATGAACGTCCGTTTGAGCCCGTGAATCTTCCTGCCGCATCCTTAGAAGATTGGTTTGTTTTAAAGGGGTTTGATGGTTTCGACGTTCCACCCCATCTCGAAAAATACAAAGCGGAGGATGCCGCCATCCTCAAAATCGACAATCAACCGATCGCTGTGGTCACTGTTCCGGATCAGTACGCGCAGTTCATATCATTCAGTTCGAAGCCTCATGAAATCTCGATTTCTCCGAAAGGATCTTGGCGATACCTGCAGCTCGACACGGAAAACGCACTGTCTCTCCGGGAAGAAGACGGAATGTGCTTCATGGTCATCCGTCGCGGCAACTTGGCCGAATTGAAGCGCTTTCTGGAAAAAGCCACCAACTAGCTTCGGTCCTACTTCAAGGCGTCCAGAGCAGCTTGCACTTCAGCTGCGTGGTCACCGGTTTTAGCGGAAGCCGATTTCCAAACTATTTTGTCACCCTTCACAAGGAAGGATTGGCGACGACTGACGGGCATTCCGAGAATAGAAGGCACGCCAAAAGCCTCGGCCACCTTGCCGTCCTTATCAGCAATCAAAGTGAAGGGGAGTTTGTATTTCTGCTCGAATTTCTTTTGGGATTCAGAGGAATCGCGACTCACGCCGAGGATTTGGAGGCTTTCCGCATTCAGGGGCGCGAACGAGTCTCGGAGAGAGCAGGCTTGGGCCGTGCAGCCGGGCGTATCGGCTTTCGGATAAAAATAAACAAGGGTAGTTCCCTTGGCATACGCGTCGCCAAAGCGAATTTCCGCCCCATTTTGATCAACTGCCACGATGGAAGGGGCCGCATCACCGACCTCCAAGGCTTTTACTTTGCTGCCGAATCCAAAAAAACTCATAATGATAATCGAAAAAGTTGCTGTGCGGTATCGCATGATCGAAAGCTAGTCGCGATAGGCACTATTGGCAACCGACGAATCACCCACACCCTTGAAGAACTCATTTCTCATTATTGCAACAAGCGTGGTGGCCTCCGGAGCGATGGCCTCATCCTGTTTTTTCTCCAGAGCCGAGTCGGTCGCCCAGACTGCAAACGGCCTCTTGCCTCAAAACGGAAGTGGGCTCAATGAACTCATCGCGGTGGCATATCGACTCTCGGGCTGGCAGGGAGCCGACTGGACCCGCGCGGTGGCAGTTTTTCTTCCCTGTCTCATCTTATTTGCGGTCATAGGCCTTTTAGCCCTCCGCCTGTCCTCTCGCCCGTTAGGAATCCTCTTTTTGATCGTCTCTCTGTCCGCACTCGCTTGGGGCGTGAATGCCACGATACAGTCACGCCGCAACGATATTCGAGATCTACGACTTCTAGCGCCCGTCGGACTATTTGAAGCTGCAGCCAAGACAGATGGACGAATTTTCGTGAATCCCTCAGCTTATGCCCATGCGGCGCTTCTGGCACCAGGGTCGTTCGCCCGAATTCCAAATCCGGAGATGATTGGAAGAATGTGTTCCTCTCTTGCCCTTTGGCGCGAGGAAGACCGCACAGAGCCCTTCTCTGCTCTCATTTTTACCGGAAATAGAATCGCCGACATGCGACCCATGATAGAAGGTTTATCGAGCGACTGGCATCTTGCTAGAACGGATAATCACGGACTTCTTTTTTTGCGTGGCACCCCCCCGAAAGAAACCTCAACGATCGAGAGTGCCAGTTCCTTCAAAGACCCGCGCAGTCAGGCGATTTTTCTATCCCAAAGCGCTCTTGTTTTAGACGTAATCGAGCGTCAGGCAGAGGCACGCAAGATGATGGAAAAGTCGCTCGAGATTTTCCCTGCCGATGCCAGTGTACTGGTCAACTCGGCCATGCTAGCCGCCTCGCAAAAGCGCTGGACCCAAGTTCAGAAAAACGCGTCGGCCGCCCTCAAACTCACGCCTGATTCCGTGCAAGCTCGCTACCTCCTTGCTTTAGCTCTCCTAGAGACCAACTCCATCTCAAAGGCCGCCATAGAAAGCACTCGCCTTCTGGGTCAACAACCATACGACCCCCAAGTCCTGCAACTCCAAGCCAGAGTCTCCCGCGCTAACAATGATTCCACGGCGGAAATCGACGCCTTGGAGAGGTTGTTATCTTTGGAAAAAAAGGAACACCAAGACACATCACCTATCCATATTTATCTGGGTCAGGCTTGGGCGCGAAAGGGCTTCGCCACTCAAGCACTGGCAAACTACGAAAGCGCTCTTCAAGGAAATCTCTCTCCCGTCGAGAAAACCCAAATTCAATCTGCGATTCAGAATATCCGCCAGAAGTCAGGGCCGACTCAAAAAGTCGGCCCATGACAACTGTTTCCTAGGCCTCTAGAGACGCAAGAACCTCCGCCTCGATCTCGGAGTAAATTTTGGCGTCGCTCTTGAGGACTTCTTTGGCGGCGTCGCGACCTTGCGCGAGCTGGCTTCCCTTGTAGCTGAGCCAGGATCCACGCTTTTCAACGATGCCTTTTTCCAAGGCGAGATCGAGGAGCGATCCGGTATTCGAAATACCCTCGTTATACATGATGTCGAACTCAGCCTCTTTAAATGGGGCTGCAACTTTATTTTTAACAACTTTGATTTTTGTGCGATTTCCGGCGACCACGCCATCGTTTGTTTTGATCGCACCGATCCGGCGGATATCGACGCGGATGCTGGAGTAAAATTTCAAGGCCTTGCCACCGGGTGTTGTCTCGGGATTGCCGAACATGACGCCGATTTTTTCGCGGATTTGGTTTGTGAAAAGACAGATCGTGTTCGCTTTAGAAATGAACGACGTTAGCTTGCGAAGCGCATTGCTCATCAGTCGGGCCTGAGCGCCAACAACGGCATCGCCGATCTCACCTTCGAGTTCGGATTTGGTCACCAAGGCCGCCACCGAGTCGAGCACGATAATGTCGAGGGCATTTGAGCGAACAAGCGTCTCACAAATACGAAGCGCTTCTTCGCCAGAACTGGGTTGTGAGACGAGCAACTCATCGAGATTCACTCCCAGTTTGCGAGCATAGTGAGGGTCCAAGGCGTGCTCGACATCAATGAATGCCGCCAAACCACCCAACTTCTGAGCCTGCGCGATAGCCGTCAGAGTGAGCGTTGTTTTACCCGAACTTTCGGGGCCATAGATTTCGATGATCCTGCCCCGTGGAAAACCACCTACCCCGAGCGCGCGGTCGATCATGATATTTCCCGTGGGAATGCTTTCCACTTGGGAAACCGTGGCATCCCCTAGTCGGCGGATGGCCTCACTGCCATAGTCTTTTTCGATCTGCTGAATCGCAAGATCGAGATTCTTGAGCCGGGCTGCGGCAGCTTTTTCAGATAGGGGTGCGTCGTCGGATTTGGCCATGATAATAATAAGAAAGGGTTCGCATAGACTATGCCGTGCCTCCTCTCCGTCGAAAACATAAATCCACGCTTCAAAATAAAAAATCCGGACTAGCCGCATCCCCCCAGCCTTGTTAAACAAATCCCCAATGAGTGATGTCTTTCAGCAGGCCCTTTCGCAAACCCTGCCGCTACTGCAGGAGTTGAAAACCGGAATCAAACCCGCCCCTAAAGCCTCCCGTGCCGCGTTGACGCGCCTCCGTGGAGCCGCGAAGGCTGCAGCAAGACTCTCAACCGCACCCGTTGCAGAATCCCGGGTGTGGACGTGGGAGGAACTCGAAAAAGCTATCCTGACCTGTCAAAAATGCGCCCATCTCGTTCGCTCACGTACTCAGGTTGTATTCGGCGTGGGCAATCGCCAAGCAGAGTTGATGTTCGTCGGAGAGGCTCCCGGCGCGGATGAGGATGCTCAGGGTGAGCCATTTGTAGGCAAGGCAGGCCAACTCATTACAAAAATCATGCAGGCCATGGGTTTCGAGCGCTCGGATGTCTTCATTGCCAACGTGCTGAAGTGCCGCCCCGACATGCCCGAGGGGGAATCTGGCAATAGAAAACCCAAACCGGACGAAATGGCGACCTGCCTCCCATGGCTGCGGGAGCAAATCGAGCTCGTGAAGCCCAAGGTCATTGTGGCCCTTGGAGCGACCGCCACCGAAGGACTCATTGGCGAGACCCGCCCCTTGCGAGACCTCCGCGGGAAGTGGCTGGACTTCAATGGCACCCCGGTGATGGTCACCTACCACCCCGCCTACCTGCTCCGCAACCAATCGATCACCGAAAAAAGAAAAGTCTGGGAGGACATGTTACTGGTCCTGAATAAACTCGGCCGAAAAATCACCCCCAAGCAGCAAAAATATTTCACCCTCAACGCCGAGTGAATGAGGTTCCGTGACGCGTTCCACTCCGTTTTTTATCACGGGATCGTCACGCTCCTCCGCTGGATTCTTCTTTTTGGCGCTCGTGTGACACTCAAACAATTCGGGGAAATCCCGAAAGGGGCATGTGTAATGGTCTCGAATCACATTAGCCACTTTGATCCCCCACTACTAAGCGGTTGGCTGCCTCGCAAGATCGACTGGATCGCGATGGTGGAGCTTTTCAGTGCGGGTTGGTCGAAGACCGCCTTTACTTGGCTCGATGTGATACCTGTGGACCGCCAAGGCGACGACCGATCTGCCCTTCGCGTGGCGCTAGCCAGACTCGAAAAAGGCAGGCTGATTGGCGTTTTTCCTGAAGGCGGCATTCGCGACGGCGCAAGCTCCATGCTCGCTGGGGCGGAAGTCCGTGAAGGAGCATTCCTACTAGCTAGTCGCGCCCGTTGCCCTGTGGTTCCGGTTGTCATTCTTGGCAGCGAGCGCCTCTATAATATTCGCAACTGGAGGCCCTGGCGGCGCGCAAGGGTGTATATCGCCATCGGCAAACCGATTTTCCCCTCACTGGATGTGGGACGCGGTGCCGCGCGGGAAAAACTTTGCGCTGAAGTCTCCCTCGCGATGATCCACTTGAAGGACGCCTTATTTAGTACCTACGCGCTCACGCCGCTTGATCTTCCTCACTCCCCACAGGAACGCATGAGCGAACCATGAAAACCAATCACCCCCTCACGTGGATCGTTGATGGTGCCATGTGCAACATGATGAATTTTGTTCAATGGCGACGTCGCACCGATGCCTGCTCGAAAGATAAACTCGCCGCCTACATCAGTGCATGCTCGCCGCTCAGTCGTGAGGAATTTTTCCGCATGCAGCCCGCGCTTCGGCCGAGTCTAAGAAGCGAGTGGATCGAATGGGATACACCTCGCCCCTCCGGTCACTTGGAAAACGACCGAGCCCGCGTACGATTTTATCCAGCAAGAAATCACGGTGCCCCCACCGTATTTCTTCTTCATGCGCTCATGAGCGCGAGCGATGTCGGCTACCGACGATTAGCAGAACGTTTCAATACAGCTGGCTGGAGCGTCGCATTCCCTCATCTACCCTACCACTACTCACGCACCCCCGCTCGCACTTGGAATGGGGAACTCGCCATCACCGCCGATCTTGTTCGGAACGCGGAAGGTCTTCGACAGGCCGTGATCGAACTGCGGCAGCTTATGGCACTACTGCGCACCCAGGGCACAAAGGAATTTGCCCTCATCGGCACAAGCTACGGCGGGTGGATCGGAGCACTCCTAGCCATGCTGGAAAAAGACTTCCGCTTCATCGCCCTCATCCAGCCCATCGTAAACCCTGAGAAAGCCGTCTGGGAAAACCCCGGAGCCGCCATGATGCGTCGCGCGCTCCGCGCCCGCGGCCACGCACCAGGCAACACAAAGGCGATGCTTCACCTTCTCTCTCCAACCGAGGCCTTGCCCCTCTGCGACACCTCCAAAATCCTCCTCACCGCAGGGATCCACGACCGCATATCTCCTCTCGAGGACCTTGAAAATCTCTGCACCCGATGGAACGGCTCTCAGCTCCTTCGCGTCCCCCAAGGCCACTTCGGTTATCGCGCCCTTCGGGATACCTTACTGAAACTGGAACCCTATATTTCCAACTGACGCATGATCTTGAAAATGATTTCCGGCTTGTTAATCTTCGGTGTGCGGACTTCAAAATCCATCATCTTGATCGCCCTGCTTTGTGGCATTTGGGGACTCCCCTCGGGCCTTCGTGCGGAGATGAGCGACGCCGAGAAAAAGGCCGCCTTCATCAAAACACGCGAGACGATCAAACCCGTCTCCAAGCCCTCTTCTTCAGCTAAGCCACGCCCCAAACCTCGCTCCTCATCTTCTTCATCAAAGTCCGAAAGCACAACTCGTCGCCGCCCGAAAGCCTCTCCAAGTCCAACACCAAAAAAATCTCAAAAATCCACTTCAAAGAAATCCGAAGACTCCGAACAAAAAAAATCCACAAGATCGAAAAGCGAGCCAGAACCAACAAAAAAACCAGCGAAAGAAAAGCCAACGCCAGAACCAGACAACGACGAGAAAACGGAGCCGCCGACTACCAAAGGCGATGATTTTATTTTGATCCCAGGTGAGTCGCCAACTGCTGACCGCCCGCCTGCGGAACCTTCCCCGACTGCGATTCCCAAACCAACGCCAGCACCGCTATTCCAACCCCAGATCTCAAAAGGCAAAACACCCGCCGGTCGCGATTTAGAGGCTCCAATTTTAATCGAAAAATCCGGCTTTCAGGAAGTTGCTGACGAAGAAGCCCCATCCAAATCTTTTTTTGGCGGCTTCATGAAAAGATGGCGCTACCTGTCTCCTTCCCTGCGCAAAGCCATCGACAATGCCAAAGTGCAACGCGGACGGTGGAAATACATCATCGTTCATAACAGTGGCACCCGCCAAGGAAACGCGCGGGTTTTTGATATCTACCACCGACGCATTCGCAAAATGCAAAATGGCCTCGCCTACCACTTCGTCATCGGCAATGGAAATTCCTCGGGCAATGGAGAAATCGAAATCGGAAACCGGTGGACCCGACAAATCAACGGCGGCCATGTCGCGAGCGACTACCTGAACGACATCGCGCTCGGCATCTGTCTCGTGGGCGATCTCAACCGCGACACACCCACCAAGGATCAAATGGGCGCACTCGATGAACTCTGCACGTACCTCCGTGGCCGTGTCGGCAAGGTCAAAGGCAAGCCCGCCATCGTCCTTGGACACAAGGAAATCAACCCCAAGCCGACAGACTGCCCAGGTGACCGCTTCCCTCTCGGTTGGCTGAGGAAAAAATTCTCCAACTGAGCAGGCAACGCCACCCGATTTTAAAGTCGGGCCCTATCCTCAAAGCGGGGTGATTTTCGCATAGACGCCCAGCCTCGTTTCTTTTTGCATAGGGGCTATGAAGATCGCTCAAGAATTTAAAGAATTTATCTCCCGTGGGAATGTCGTGGACTTGGCTGTCGGTGTCATCATCGGAGCCTCGTTTGGAAAAATCGTTAACAGCCTCGTCATGGATGTGGTCATGCCGCCGATCGGAGCAATCCTCAAAGGCGTCAACTTCAGTAACCTGTTTTTTTCGATCGACGGAAAAACCTACGAATCCCTAGCGAAGGCCAAAGAAGCCGGCGCGCCGGTCATCAGCTACGGTATTTTCCTGAATACGATGATCGAATTTGTGATCGTTGCCGCCTGCGTATTTGTGCTCGTGAAGATCGTGAATCAGATCAAACGCCCCGTTGAGAAGCCCACTGAAGGCACCGCTCCGACGAAAACGGAGATCCTTCTCGAAGAGATCCGGGACGTCCTCAAAAAATAAAACTTCAAGATTTCACAAAAAGCGATTGATTTTCCCCGCCAAGGCCAGCACTCTACGCCTCCAATAAATTTATGAGCCAGCATCCAAGTTTGAAAGGCAAGAGCGCCATCCAGGCCAAGAGAAGTGTGTTAAAGCGATTTGAACGTGTTGACCTGCTCCGCAAACGCGGTCAGTTCAAAGACGGTCAACGCGTCATCGGTCTTCCAAAAACCAAGCCCGAAGATTAAACCATTTTTTTCCATATGCGGCTGAATCGCTTTCTAGCGGCAGCCGGCCTCGGTTCACGTCGCTCGTGCGATGCACTCATCGCGTCCGGGGCTGTCGTCATCAACGGACACAAAATCGACCAACTCGCTACGCAAGTCGAGGATGGTGACGATGTACGCGTCAAGGGCCGCCCCGTACGTGCAGCCCTTCCTGTTCACATCCTTCTCAACAAGCCGAAGGGGTTTGTTGTCACGCGATCGGATGAGCGTGGGCGCAGGACTGTTTACGACCTTCTGCCGCCGGAGTTTTCGACTCTTTGCCATGTCGGTCGCTTAGACAAAGAAAGCGAGGGCCTCCTTTTACTCACAAACGATGGGTCTCTGGCGCAAAAACTGACTCACCCGAGTCACGAAATCGAAAAGGAATACGAAGTCACACTCGATAAGGATTTCAAAGCGGAAGATATTCCGACCTTTCTAAAAGGCATCTACATCGAAGGCGGTTGCGGTCGCTTTGAGCGCGTTCACATTGTGACCACCAAGCGACTTCAGGTCATCTTACGCCAAGGAATCAAACGCCAGATTCGCCTCATGTTTTATAGTCTAGGCTACGAAGTTGAGCGTCTGGTCCGCACCCGCATCGGCAAGCTCCGCGATGACCGCATGCCCCTTGGCGCCTGCCGTCGGTTGACGAAACTCGAAATCGCCTCATTGACCGGAAATTCCAAGAAAAGCGCAAAGCCCGCTACCGGAAAGCCCGTCTCGAAGCCCCCTCGCCGTGTTCTCAAAAAAGCTCCTAAGCCTACAAAGGCTTAAAGCTCCGCTTTTCGGTTAGACTTCCATGCGCCATCGGGTCTTTCTCCTGCTGGCCATTCCGCCAGTAGCATGATAAGCCAACAACGGGAAGGTCACTGCCGAAAAACTCTAATGAACCCCTCGCAACCCACGCCATCGGATGAAAAAATGATGCGACTCGCACTCAAGGAGGCGCGAAAGGGAGTTGGAAATACGTCACCGAATCCTGCCGTGGGTGCCGTACTTGTTAAAAATGGCCGCGTGCTCTCGAGGGGATGGCACCGCGCGGCAGGCTGCCCCCACGCAGAAATCGAGGCCCTTCGTGCCTTGAAGAAACCCTCTACAGCGAAGGGTGCGACAATTTACATAACACTCGAGCCTTGCTCTACACACGGCCGCACGCCCCCCTGCAGCGCCGCGATCATCGAGTCTGAAATCACCCGTGTTGTTTACGGAGCCCGCGACCCGAATCCGAAACACGCTGGTCGCGCTGATGAGATTTTCCGCCAATCGGGAATCGAGGTTGTTTCGGGTGTCCTAGAATCTGAATGCGAAAGCCTCAATCGCGCTTGGAATAAATGGATCCTCACGGGCCTCCCCTATGTGATCGCGAAGACGGGCATGAGC
This sequence comes from Chthoniobacter flavus, assembly GCA_945863785.1. Classification (GTDB taxonomy): domain Bacteria; phylum Verrucomicrobiota; class Verrucomicrobiia; order Chthoniobacterales; family Terrimicrobiaceae; genus UBA967. The sequence goes on along the minus strand of CAMBAQ010000003.1, from coordinate 1,333 downwards.
CTCGATGGGCGTATCGGATCTCCGAAAGGGAGAAGATGGATCACTTCAGAGGCTTCAAGGAAGGATGCCATGGAAATCCGCGCCGCCAGCGGAGCCATCCTTGTGGGAGCGGAAACCGTTCGCACGGACAATCCCAGCCTCACTGTTCGCGACATCCCGGTGAAGCAACAACCCCTTCGCGTTGTCTGGTCACGCTCTGGAAATCTTCCTTCCACATGCCATTTACTCAGCGACGAATACAAGGAGAGAACCCTCGTCTTCCAAGGCAAATCCCTCAAAGAAGTTCTGCTGGATCTGGGTCAGCGCGGGGTCGAACAAGTGTTAATCGAGGGCGGTGGCCGAACACTTGGCGAAGCCTTTGACGAAGGCCTCGTGGATCGCGTTGTTTTGTATGTTGCACCGCTTCTTATCGGTGGAGAGACGCCATCCGTCGCGGGAAGCGGGGCTGCCGATAATGAGACAGCGATCAGGCTGGCAAAGCCATCCTATAAACGCATCGGAGATGACATCCGAATCGAAGGTGCCGTGGATTACTCTCCGCGCTTCAGCTCTAAAGGCTGTTGATCACTGGTACTGAAGGGCAGTGAGGCCGAGTAGAATCCCGAGAGGATCGAGCCGCGCTTTTTCGCCACCACCGAGTAGTAAACCCAGCCATCTGAACGGAGCGTCAGATAAGCTATCGAGCCACTCATGTGCCCATCGACTTCGTAGGTTCCCATCGCACCACTGATCTTGGACCCTTTTTGCTGAAAGTGAATCGCTCCCCAACCTGCATCACTCGCGGACCAAGTCCCAGCAATATTAGCAGTCGCCGAGCCCGTGTTTGCGGACACCCAAGCGGAGGCGGCCTCGCTATTGCGAGCGTATTTTTCCTTAGAACTGCAACCAACGAGTCCGAGCGCGAGAAAACACAAAAGCGGGAGGATGAATGAATTCATGGCAAACGTTATATCGTCCCAGTAATGGAGAATAACAAGTGGAATGAGGCTGGCGCCATCAGGACGAAAGCCGATGCTCGAGCGCTGTGGATTTTTTCCACTTCAGTGCATTTTCGATCGCGAGAGTGATGTAATTTTTTGCGTTTCCAACGGCCTCTGGAAGCGTCTGACCGCAAGCGAGGCCGGTCGCAATGGCCGCAGAGAACGTGCAACCCGTGCCATGGGCATCAATATTACGGCGAAAAGGGGCCGTAAAAACCTCAAACCCTTGGCTCGTCGCGAGGATGTCGGTCGCTATTTTTGCGCGGAGGTGACCGCCTTTGAGTAAAAAAGCGCAACCGTGGCGAGCGACGAGGCTGGCACCGGCCGATTTGATTTCCTCAATATCACGGCAA
>CAMBAQ010000002.1 GCA_945863785.1 Chthoniobacter flavus | reverse complement strand
TAAAAACTAAGCTGGCGAATCGGCTTTGGAGCGTTCTTTTTTGCTCAATGCGCGGCGTAGTTTTCGGAGTGCAATGTTTTGGAGTTGGCGAATGCGCTCGCGCGTCACCCCAAACTTCACACCGACCTCCTCGAGTGTCTTGCTCTTCTGACCATCAAGCCCGAATCGAGAGTTGATAATTTTGCGCTCGCGGTCGTCCAAGACATCAAGCAAGTCGCCCACTTCATCGCGAAGATCTTTGTCGCGAAGGATTTCATAGGGATCAAAAGCCTGATCGTCCCCAATAATGTCTCCCAAAGCGGTCGAGTCGTCATCACTGATGGGCTGGTCCAACGAGGTGGGACGGATCGCTGCGCTCTTCAGCGCGGCGACTTTGGCTTCAGCCATACCGACCTCTTCGGCAAGCTCTAAGTCGCTGGGTTCGCGACCGAGTTCCTCTGTTAATTGGGCAGAAACACGGCGCAGCTTCGCGATTTTATCCACAAGGTGCACGGGCAAGCGGATGGTTTTACTTTGGTTAGCCAGAGCACGCTTGATGGACTGTTTGATCCACCATGCTGCATAAGTGCTGAGCTTGCCGCCTTTTTGAGGGTCAAAACGCTCGACCGCCTTCATCAGGCCAATGTTCCCCTCGGAAATGAGGTCGAGCAACGGCAAGCCGAAATTCGAGTAATCGCGAGCGATTTTGACTACGAGGCGAAGGTTGGATCGCACCATTTTGTGACGAGCCTCTTGATCGCCTTTTTTAATGCGACGAGCTAGAACCACCTCTTCTTCGACTGTAATAAGGGGGTATTCTCCGATTTGTCGGAGATATAACTGGAAACCTGTATCTGTGTCTTCAAATGCCATAGTTTTGTTTTATTAAAGTTACGCAACGCACCCCTTCGGCAATTAAGTCAAAAGAATCCGTCCTGAAGTTGGACAATCCCTCAACGGCAAACGTTCAAAAAAAAATTAATCCCTCGTGGAAGAAGAGAGGAAGCTGTTCAAAAGGGCGGCCTCTTGAATCGTGAGACTATCTGGAGGAATGCCGGCAACGAGGCTCTGGGCCTCCGTCAAGCGATCGTTGGCAGCAAGCACACTCGCAAAAATGGCTTTTTGCCATGGCCCCAAGTTGGCAGCGTTGACGCGCTGATCTCCGTTTTCCAAATCAAAGATCGCTTTGGCCTTGCGTCCCTCACAAATCAACCCAAGCGCATAGGTCATCCGGCAAGCGACATCATTGGAGTGCTTGTTTGCCCTAGATTCCAATTCAACCAGAGAAACTGGCATCTTGAGCGCGAGCTTGGTGGAATCAATCGAATCCAAAACGAGCGGGTCATTTTTCAAGAAGGGGCTTTTAATAGCGCCCTCCAAAAAATCTAAAAAATGTTGGGAGTCCCTTTGATTTCTCACAAGCAACGCAAGGGATTTGAAATTCCCAACCGCCAAGGTCGGATCTTCAAAAAGGACGGCTAAATTTTCCTGCACAAGCGCCCATTCCCCCGCGAGAATGAGATGCCCAAAAACCTGACCCGCAAACTCAGGATGCGACTCGTGAAGCGCAATAGCCTTCCGATAGAGGGTATCCGCATTCGCAGAATCCCCGCGCATTTTGAGGGATTGCGCTAGAAACGGTAGAGTGTCGTAGGAGGGAAGCGGGTTCGCCGGATTTCGAAGAGCGGCATCGATTTCGTTCCAACGATTGCTTCGGGATGCCCCCTCGATCCAAAGCAGAAACGTCTCCCGAGATTGGATAGCCTCCGGTAGGGGCAAAATCGCAAGCGCCGCCTCAGGTTGGTCATTTTTGAGCATCCAGCGAATGACGGGTTCCCTTTGATCAAAACGGAGATTCAACGCACGCTTCACTTGGGCTTGAATCAATCCCACGCGGGCGGACGGGTCTATCTGCGTTTGGAGTTCATCGGCCAGCAGAAGCGATTCGGAGGTGGCGGCAGGATGGGAGCGGTACTGCTCAATCCACTTCATGCGATCATTTTTAACAAGCCCGGGGGTCACAAGCCCCAAACGAAGTGCCTCCAACCCATGCGCATCGTTGAATTTGGCCATCTTTTGCAAGAGTCGGTCTATTTCTGGGGCGCGAACGGGCAGCAAGTCGGGCTGGCTCATCAAATATTGGATGAGAGCAGAAAGGGTGGCTTGGTTTTCCTGCACCTCCAATGCCAATCGAAGTTCACTTTCCTGAGCGGAGACCTCGCCCTGTTTTGCGCAAGATTCGGCCTTAATCAAATGCGGGTAGGCAGGCTCTTTCCATCGATTCGCGATGCGCTCGGCGACCACTTGCGCTCCACTGTAGTCGCCATATTTGACGAGGGCTTTGGCTAGATTTTTGAAATCCTCTATCGAAGCTCGGCGGGATTTCGTGACAACGGTGTGGTAGTATGTCGAGCGAGCATCTCCCTCGGCATCGAGCAAACGAGCCAGCAAACGCGAGGCATCAACGTGCTCGGGGTAGGAACCCAGTGCTAAAACCACACTGGCACGCGCCTCCTGCATTTTGTTTGCAGCGAGCTGCTGCACGGCAAGATCGGAATACCGTTGCGCCTCCGCTTGAGCCAACTGGGAACGAAAGAACGAGACGACCGAGCATCCAATAAAAACGATGAACCCCCATTTGATCAGCCTGTAAAAGAGACCCCTCCTACTACCGAAGTTGGGAGTCAGTCTACGCCGATAAAAAACAGGGTGCATGCGGGATCATGCTCCAACTCGCACAGCTCGTGTTTTATCCAGCTTGAGAATTCCTGACTCTCCCGCAGGCAAGGAGGATTTGGGATCTACCACCTTGGCCCCACGCCATTGGACGCTGCCGCCCTCAATGAGACGCCGGGCATCGGAACGAGAGCGTGTCGCCTGAAAACACGCGGCAGAGGCCTCCACAACGAGGGAAATAAAGTCCCTTGCGCCGGTCGGCACGAATACGGGCAGGTCGGCTGACTCGAGATCTTTGGAACTAAAGCGAGTATTAAAATCCTCCAGCGCCGCTTGCGCCAATTCCTCACAGTGAAAACGAGCTGTGATGCGGCGAGCGAGGCTTTTCTTAGCCTCCATCGGATGCATCCCATCGGGCATGGATTCGTGGAGGAGGACATCGTAATATCGCACCATGAGCTCATCACTGATGCTCATTATTTTTCCAAACATCGTGGCGGGGACATCGGTGAGGGCAACATAGTTGCCAAGGCTCTTGCTCATCTTCTGATGGCCATCAAGGCCCTCCAGAATGGGCACCACCATGGCGACCTGCTGCGGCAAGCCTTCTTCACGCTGAAGATCACGACCCACCATGATGTTGAAAAGCTGGTCCGTTCCCCCGAGTTCAACATCGGCCTTCACCATCACGGAATCCCAACCCTGCATGATCGGGTATTGGATTTCGTGAGCTCGAATCGGTTGCCCTTTATCCAAACGTGACCGGAAATCCTCGCGCACGAGCATTTGCTGAAGGGTCACGCGGCTGTTGAGCTTGATAACCTCCTCGAAACTCATTCCCTCAAACCACTCGCCATTGAAAACAATGCGGGCGCGGCTGCGATCCAAGATTTTGAAAGCCTGTTCTTGGAAACTCTTCGCGTTGGCCAAAACTTGATCATGCGTGAGTTGGGGGCGAGTGACCGAGCGGCCACTCGGATCGCCGATCATGGCGGTGAAGTCGCCGATGATCAGGATGGCCTCATGACCCTGATCCTGAAAATCACGCAATTTGGAAAGGGCGATACTATGGCCGAGATGGATATCGGGCGCCGTGGGATCGACCCCAAGCTTGACCCGAAGAGGTCGTCCTAGCTGAAGCTTGGCGGCGAGTTCCTCTTCGCTGATAACTTTTGCGCATCCGCGCGTTAAAAATGAAATATCTGACATGAAAGGGATATTAGCGGGATTTGTTTAACAACTCACGGACTTCGTCAATGGTCATTTGCTTGTGGATCTTGGAATCTTGATCAAGGGCCCCCTGCGCAGCACCCTTGAGCCCAAATGCACGCGTAGGGACCGCTGCAGAAGGTGTGGAAGCGGTCTTGGAGGATTGAGAAAAGGAGCCCGTCTTGGCTCCCTTAACGCGATAAGCCTCATCTTTACCTGTAACACTGCCCCGGGACTGATATGCCGATGAGCCAGTCTCATAAACCTTCTTTCCAAGCCATGGGTTTTTGAGCCCTAGAAAAGACCGCACTTCTGAATACCCCTTGATTCGCGCGTCTTTCACTCCTTGGTAGGCCGTGCTCAAAAATGACGCCGATTTCACCCAAGACGATCCCGTCGATCCAAAGCTCTTATTTTGAAACTGGCTTGCTTGATTTCGATCCGGGGAATTGATGCGATCCATCAGTTTTTTTTCCTGCACTTGAGCGTTCACGATGGCAGGCATCGCCAACCCAAGGTAAGCGAGAATGAGCCAATACCCGCGCATCACTCAGCGGGGAGTCACAGTCCGATCAACGACAAACCCAGGCTGGGATTTCAGCGAGGCTTCCGTCTTGTATGTCTCAGCTGGGTGCATGTCTCTGGTGGAAATTTTTTCCTTAAACTCGATTCGCTCACGGGGATTGATAACAACGATCCCCTCTTCGGGCTTAAATGCTCGATCATCAGACCAGCGATCCACGATGGCGCCGGAGGAATCATAGGTTAATATCTCGATCCGTTGACTGGTTGGAAAATCCAGTTGCGTAAGGGATTTGGAATTATTGCGAACCGTGTAGGTGACCTCAACTTCCCGCTGATCCTTGATAACTGGACTCTCGGGATCGACTTGCAATGAAGCCTCCTCTGGCTGAGCTGAACTGGAACTAAGCTTCACATCAGCAAACATGTCGGTGAAAAAATGGCCCGCTTTGGCGAGGGCCGAATCGTACTCCCGACGAGGCACGCGGGGATAGCCTTTCGATGGGGACTCGATTCGTTGGTAGTTGGCATCGTCAACGATGCTGGTCAAAAAGAAGGGACTCGATTCATCCGGCTGCTGGATCGCGAATTCCGTGACGGCATCCTGAGGATCCGACGACTGCGCGCCGACATCCAAAAGCGACACCATAACGAAGGCGGCGACGAAAAAGTTTTTCATGATTAAGATAGCTAACCGCAGGCGCCCATAGTTGCAATTCCTATCAATTGGCATAGAATGCCCGCTCCGTTGCTGGGCTCATCCGGCACCGCAAATCCCTTAGATTAGCCGACCCATGACCCGATTTGTTTTTCTCATCTGCATAGCCTTGGCCCTTTTTCAGAGTCCCCTCATGGCGGGCTCGAAAAAAAGCCCCGAAATCACCATCCGCCTTCACGCGCAAGGCGACAAGGCTGTCGGCGAATCCTTTGTCACCGAAGTCGAGCTCAATAACCCCAAGCAGAAGATCTTCATTCAAAAAGTGCCCGTTCTGAGCGAGCGGGACATTAAGGCATTTTACGCATTTCCAGGAAATGACGGCATGATCGGCGCTTACTTTCGACTCGATGACCACGGCACGAACAAGCTCTTCCAGTTCACCCAAGAGGAAAAGGGCCGCATCGCCGTGGTGCTTATCAATGGCCGCATCGCCTCCTCCATCATGGTTCAACCAGTCATTAATGATGGTATTTTTTACGTTCCGGGCGGCTTCATGCCCGAGGAAATCGCTCGCCTGCAAAAAAAATTCCCGATTATCGGAAGAGAATCGGAATTTGGAAAAAAGCCACCGACGCCTAAAAAACAAACCGCCCAGTGATCGCTCGTCAGCTTTTTCTCATTGTGGCCTTTGCGGGGGCTATTCAAGCAGCGGTATTTGATTTTCCGACGGACAACCACGCCCTCCTGGAGGACAAACCGCAGGACTTTTACATGTATGTGGACCGCAATTTCGAGGGCGTCTCGACGAAGGTTTGGGAAGGCGGATCCTTCGGCTACGTGAGGGGCCCGCAGCGTCAGGGCGAGGAAGTCATCTACTTGCAACTCCACGAAGGCATCGATATCGCTCCGACACAGCGAGACGCCAGTGGCAAACCGCTGGATGACATCCGAGCTTCGGCTGCGGGAAGAATAGCCCATGTGAGTCATGAACCCGGCGCCTCCAACTACGGACGCTACATCGTCATCGAGCATGATATCGAAGGCAGTCCTGTTTATACCCTTTACGCGCATCTCTCCTCAATCTCCGTCGAACCCGATCAGCAGGTAGCGCAGGGCGACGTGATCGGCCGCATGGGCTTCACTGGCGCTGGCATCAATTGCGAGCGAGCACACCTTCACTTTGAAATCGCGCTTTTATTAAGCACCGATTTTGAGTCTTGGTATAAACGTTATTTCAGCGGAACGCCGAACAAACACGGTCCTTATCACGGATACAACCTATCAGGGATCGATCCCGCGAAGGTTCTCCTTGAGTGTGCAAAAAATCCCGCGTTTCGATTCAGCGACTACATCCGAGGACAGGAAGCTTTTTATAAAATCACGATTCCCAACTCGCCCTCTCTCACAATCATCCGTTCCTACCCGTGGCTCGTGTCGAATGGCGAGGATGCTTGCCCACCGGCATGGACAATCGCCTTCAATCGCTTTGGAACTCCAATGAGTGCAATGGCCTCCTCGAAGGCCGCCGCCGCTCCCGAGATCGCATGGGTTCGCGAAACTCCATTCGCTTACAACCACACGACTCGCGGGATCATCGCTGGATCCAAAGGCAGCCCGCACCTCACGGATTCGGGCAAGCGATTTTTGGACCTCCTTGGTAGGTGGGACCAAAAAAGCCGCCTTGATAATTAAATTAGCAAAAGACTTGCTTGTTCCAACGTTCCGTTTAGTTTCATCCCTTCCTATGGCAAAAACAGCATGGCTCGAGCGCAACAAGCGCAAACAGAAAACAGTTGAAAAATACGCGGCACTTCGCGCGGAGTTGAAAGCAAAGAAAGACTATGCTTCCCTCGCGCAACTTCCTCGCGACGCAAGCCCAACCCGTCTTGTGAACCGCTGCCGCATCACCGGCCGTCGCCGCGCATTCCTCCGCCGCTTCCAGATTTCGCGTATCACATTCCGCGAGATGGCATCGAACGGATTGATCCCCGGCGTTACTAAATCCAGCTGGTAGTCACTATAATCTGGGTGCCTTTGTAAAAAAGCACCCAAGATTTATTCATTCCTCCAGATATGCTACCACACTGGAAGAAAAACCCAATTCTCGGATTGGGTATTGGTGTTGGTTTGCTAGGGGCTGTCGCTCTTGCTGTAAGCCGAGGCACTCGTCGTTCTACTAGAGAGCCTATACCGGACGCGATTTCACCCACCATTTTCGCCACACGCGTGGCACAGACTTCGAAAGGCCAGATCGTTTACCACATCTGTGGATCCGGGGAGCCAATCCTTTTTCTCCATGGATACTTCCTTGGAGCCTCCTCGTACGAGTGGTCCAAAGTTTACTCCCACTTTGCTATGGACCGCGAGGTCATTGCTCCCGATCTGATCGGGTTCGGCGAATCCGAACGCCCATCACAGGCGTTGGATGCCAGCGATATCGCTGACAGCATTGCCGAGTTGCTTCGTCAGATTGTTGCTGGTCGCCCGGTCGCTCTTGTCGCCAGTGGACTCACGTGCCAGATCGCGCTCCTATTGGCATCCAGACATCCTGAACTCATTTCGCGCTTGGTCTTATTTATGCCAACGAAATTGCGCACGCCCCCTCAATGGAACGCCATGGGAATGGGCGTTGCCAAAGGGATTCCCGCGCTAAAACGCTTCATTTACCGCAACCATCTCTCGCGGGCCCCGTTCATCAAAAACTGGCTCACGCGCGTGGGTTTTGCCAAACCGGAAAATGTCACGGACGAAACCGTCAGCATTCTTACCACTTGCGCCCAGCAGTATGGGGCAGAGCATGCGATCCTCGGGTTTTTGCGAAATCGACGCCGATTCCATGTCGAGGATCGTCTCGGCAATGTGATTGCTCCCGTTCATATCCTGTGGCCCGAGGCCGCGAAGGGATTCGATCCCGCCGAGGGTTCCGAGCTTTGCCGGAAACTTCCCAATGCAAGTCTTCACATCCTTCCCGAAGCTGCGACTTTTGCTCCAATGGAAATGCCCACCGAAATCGGCACAGCCATTTCGCGCTGGCTCGATGCCGACTTTGCTCACGCAAGTATCGCCTGACACATATGTCGGCCTCCGAAATCAAAAATCCCGCCCAACGAATCGTTTTAGTTCGCCATGGCGAGACGGAATGGAGCCTGAACGGACGCCACACCTCGACCACTGATATCCCACTTACCCCAGAAGGCGAGCGTCGCGCGAATATTCTAAAGCCGTTCCTCTCCGACTGGAATTTCGGTCTCGTCCTCTGCAGTCCCCGTCTCCGCGCCCGCCGCACTTGTGAGCTGATCGGTTGGGGAGAAAAAGCGCAATCCACCGACGATCTCGTGGAATGGAATTACGGGATTTACGAGGGCCTCACGACACCCGAAATTCGCAAGACCGTTCCGGACTGGACGGTCTTCACCAAACCTTGCCCAAATGGAGAGTCCGCAAGTGAAGTCGCAACAAGAGTAGATCGGGTAATCCAACGCGCCCGCGAATTTGGCGGAGACACACTCATTGTATCGCACGCCCACTGCCTCCGAGTGCTAACGGCGCGATGGTTGGGCATGGAGCCCGAAGGGGCGCGGTTTTTCCGTTTGGAGACGGGAACTTGGAGTCTTCTTGGGTACGAACACTCGAACCCCGCTCTACACGTCTGGAGTGCCCCGCCGGCATCGCTCAATGGCGCTTGAAGCCAGCTTTATCTGATCTTGTTCACTTGTTCCGCGATCACATTCGCAACACGGCTCATTTCCGATCTGACGTTGTAAAAATGGGGACTGAATCGAAGCCACTTTTCCCCTGCGCGGTTTGAGCGAAGCGACGCCGTGATATTAGCTGCCTCCAGCGCTGCAAATAATCGAGCGCTTTCCGTCACTGGGTGCCTCGCCGTCAGGATCCCCGAACGGAGCGGATCATCAGTACGGGGAGAAAGAAATTCGAAACCCATTTCACTCAGGCAGGATTCTAAGAAATCCCTGCAATCGAGGATGGAAGCCTCCACGCGATCGATTCCGACTTCTAAAAGCATTTCCAGGCTGGCCTTCATGCCATACATGCCGGCGATGTTGAGCACACCGGGCTCATAGCGCCGGGCGGTTTCCTCAAAAACAATCTCATCCTGTGCCACAAAGTCGGGGGATTTCACATTCCAAGCTCCCAGCAATGTGGGCCGACAGATTTCAAAGTTCCGCTTGGCCACATAAACAATCCCGATAGCCAAAGGCCCGAGCATCCATTTATGGGCATCCGCACTCAGAAAATCCACATACTTCACACTGATGGGGGCAGCTCCGATCGTCTGAATGGCATCAAGGGAAAAAAGCACTCCCCTCGCCTGCAACATCCGACCAATGGCATCGACATCAATCCTGCGACCACTCAAGAAGTGACAGGATGCCAGCGCGACAAGTCTAGTGCGTGGAGTGATCGCAGCCTCTACCAACTCCGGAGTGATCCCGCCCGCTACGACAGGCTGAAGTCGACGTATCACAACGCCCCTTTCTTGAAGCGCCATCCACGGATAAACATTCGAAGGGTAATCGTCCCCGTAATAAAGCAACTCGTCTCCAGGGGCCCAATTCAAGCCATTGGCAAAAAGGCTCAACCCTAGCGATGTTGGTCCAAGCAGAGCCACCTCGCTGGCATCCGCGCCAATGAGATTGGCACAAACGGCGCGCGTCTGAGCGACATCGCGAAGCACATCGCCAAATTCTTGGTGATGGCGGCAACTCGCCTGCGCATGAGCGCTCATTGCATCCGCCGCACGCCGGGGCAAAATCGTCACGCCGGCATGAGCGAGGAATATTCCATTCTCAACAACCGGAAACTCGCGACAACGTTCGCCCTCAGTGCCGAAAACACTCACGCTCGCGTCTCCTCGGCTTCATGGATGAGTTTCCAGAAATCATTGGTCTTTGATAGCCCGCTATCTTCTTGGTCAAGCGGCAGATTGGAGCGGAATAAAAAATCCCGGATTGTGTTTTTGTGCAGCACGCGGTGAACAAGCAATCCCTCGGCATGACGCTCAAAATAAATCCGGTAATCCTTCGCACGGTACCGCAGAAGCGAACGACCATCACGCGAGACCCGTCCAAAGTGCTCGCTATCCAGCGATTCCAAATCTCCAGGGAGAAACTGGAATTCGGATAGCAAATCGAGTTGAAGATCCTTCGGAAGCGCGGCCATTTCGGATGCGCTGATTTTATTAAATATCACCTGAAACACGAGAGAGCATTGGCCCGATCCCATCACTGTTGGCAAGAATCCTTTTTTGAGAGAACTGATTGCCTAGCCCTCAAAATTCTGGGATTAGTCAACTTTCTCCCTTATGTCCAAAAAAACCGAATCCATCGCCACAGAAAATCGCGTCTTTAAACCCTCCAAGCCGTTTTCAAAAAAAGCGGTTGTTAAAAGCTTTGATGACTACAAAAAGCTATACGCACAATCTATCAAGAATCCGGAAAAGTTTTGGGCTGGCGAGGCCTCTGAACTTCTTTGGCAAAAGAAATGGACCCAAGTTCTGGATTGGAAGCCGCCCTTTGCAAAGTGGTTTGTAGGCGGACAACTCAACGCCGCCGAAAATTGCCTCGATCGTCATCTCGACGGTCCGCGCCGCAATAAAGCGGCCATCATCTGGGAGGGCGAACCCGGCGAACGCCGCACACTCACCTACCAACAACTCCACCGCGAGGTCTGCGTATTTGCAAATATTCTCAAGCGGAACGAAGTCAAAAAAGGTGACCGTGTTTTAATTTACATGCCGCTGATTCCTGAAGCGGTCATCGCCATGCTGGCTTGCGCCCGCATCGGAGCGGTTCACTGCGTTGTCTTTGGCGGCTTCAGTAGCGACAGCATCAAGGATCGCCTTGCTGATAGCGGAGCCAAAGTGGTCGTCACGGCCGATGGCGGATATCGCCGAGGCCAAATCGTCTCGCTTAAACAAAATGTGGACTACGCATTGAAGGACAACTCGGTAGTCCGCCGAGTGATTGTTGCCCGCCGCACCAGTCTTGATATCCACATCGAGGAGGGCCGCGATGTTTGGTGGCATCGGGAAGCAGAATACGTCGATGCGAAATGCCCAGCTGTTCCTGTGGACAGCGAACATCCCCTTTTCATCCTCTATACGAGCGGCTCAACCGGAAAACCGAAGGGCATTCTTCACACCACCGGCGGGTACCTCACCGGCACCGCTGCCACGAGCAAATATATTTTCGACCTTCGCGAGGAAGACATTTACTGGTGCACCGCCGACGTCGGTTGGATCACCGGTCACAGCTATCTCGTTTACGGTCCACTTGCGAATGGAGCCACTTGCGTCCTCTATGAAGGCGCTCCGAACTGGCCCGAACCCGACCGTTTTTGGAAAATCATCGAAGAACTCGGAGTCACGATCCTTTACACTGCTCCGACCGCGATTCGTGCATTCATGAAGTGGGGCGACGAGTGGCCCGCGAAACACGATCTGTCCTCTTTGAGGTTGTTGGGAAGCGTTGGCGAACCAATCAACCCTGAAGCTTGGATGTGGTATCACAAAAATATCGGCGCAGAACGCTGCCCGATCGTTGACACGTGGTGGCAAACCGAGACCGGTTCTATATTGATTTCCCCATTGCCAGGAGCAACCCCGCTGAAGCCCGGCACTGCAACATTGCCTTTCTTCGGCGTTGATGCAGCCATCGTCGATGACAAAGGAAAAGAAGTCGGTCCCAATGAATCCGGCAAACTTGTCGTTCGCAAACCTTGGCCAGCCATGCTCCGCACGATTTATGGCGATAAACCCCGCTACAAAAAACAATATTGGAGCGAGGTCAAAGGTTGCTACTTCACAGGCGATGGCGCCCGCCGTGACAAGGATGGCTACTTCTGGATCGTCGGCCGCATTGACGACGTTCTCAATGTCGCAGGTCACCGACTTGGAACCGCCGAGGTCGAAAGCGCGATTGTTGGGCATGATTCCGTCGCAGAGGCCGCCGTAGTGGGTCGCCCAGATGAAATCAAGGGCCAAGGCGTTGTTGCTTTCGTCATCCTCCGCGAAGGTCATACCGGATCCAAGGATTTGGCGGAAAAAATCCGCCGCCACGTGGCTCAAGCCATCGGCCCCATTGCGAAACCCGATGAAATTCGCTTTGCCGAAGCTCTTCCAAAAACACGCAGCGGCAAAATCATGCGCCGACTCCTAAAGCAGATCGCCGCTGGTGAAAGCATCACTGGTGATACTACCACTTTGGAGGATCTCAGCGTCCTCACGAAGCTAAGCAAAGCCTCGAAAGAATAAGTGCGCCGTCGCCTTCTCATCACCGCCTGCGCATGGATGGCTCTTGCCTCCTATGTGCAGGCTGAGTGGGAGATCCTTGAGTCAAAATTGCTCGGAACACCTGCCGCTGGAGTCCGAGTTATTGAAACTCAATGCCAAAACGGATCGCTTCTCGCCCGTGTCACCTGCGCGACCTTCGATGATAGCGGATACACATTAAGGGTCATCGATAGCCCAAATCCCGGAACCTCTACCCTCGCCAGCGTACTCTCAAAATCTAACGTCATCGCAGGCGTCAATGGCGCGTATTTCCACTCCACCTACGAACCTGTCGGATTAGTGGTGGTGAACGGCAAGACCCAACATCCTTTCGAAAAAGCAAAATTGCTGAGCGGCATTTTAAGCGTCCGAACCAATGGCGAAATCTCGATCATTCGATCAGAACAATTTTCCTCGACAGCTACTCCACTCGCCCAGGCACTTCAGTGCGGCCCGATGCTTGTAGAAAGAGGCCGACCAGTGACTGGACTGAATGGCACACGCAACGCTCGCCGCACGGCCGTCGCAATGGGACCAAAAGGAATAATCGCCCTCGTCTATATCTCTTCAGTAAACCTCGCTGATGCTGGTCAAATCCTCTCACTTCCCCAAATATTTGGACAATGGGCCCCGACCACTGCACTGAATCTCGATGGAGGAAGCTCCAGCGGATTCTGGGCAGGAAATACTCTTCATCTTCCAGAAATCAAACGCGTAAGGAACTTCCTAGCTATAGTTCCTAAAAAAACCGCTAAGTAGCAGGATCGTTTTCACAAACCCCGTTGCTGCCCCCAAGCCAAATTACGCTGAATCCATTTGAGATTTAGTTTTGTGATTTCTGCAAAAAAAGTTGCTACCTGCATTTATCGCGCCAATTTATTAACAATAAAGCAAAGTAAAACCATTTATTGCGCCACATAAATCAAATAGCATGCCACTTAAAATCTCAAAACATCAATTAAGCGCCATATTAGATATTGTCCGCTTATTCCCGAATGGGGCGGCGATCCGCGATTTATTGGAGTCTCCGGCGCTTAGCACCCCCAAACGGACGCTTCAGCGTCACTTGGAGCACCTCGTATCCGAAGGGCGCTTGGAAGCAAAAGGCGTTGCGCGGGCGCGCCGTTATTTAATTTTGGAATCAGCCACGAGCCTCAAGGAGGACTCGCCACTGATGGCACGCGGCAACGAGTGGCTTTCGACGGAAGCTGATCGCATTAGAGATTCGATTCTGAGACCATTAGCACAACGAACACCCGTTGGCTATCGAGGGGCCTTTTTAGACGCCTACCATCCGAACAAGACATTTTATCTTCCAAATTCAATGAGGAGCGATTTAGCGCGTCTGGGGCAAGTGAGTTTTGAGGAACTCCCACCTGGCACTTATGTGCGTCAATTCCTGAATCGTTTGCTGATCGATCTTTCTTGGAATTCCAGCCGCCTTGAAGGCAACACTTACTCACTTCTCGAGACACAGCACCTTATCGAATGCGGCGAAGGAGCTGAGGGAAAGCCACCGGAGGAAACTCAGATGATTCTCAATCACAAAGCCGCTATTGAGATGCTCGCGGAGCAAGCGGATGGCATTGGTTTCAATCGCCACACGATTTGCAACATTCATGCTTTGCTTTCAGATAACCTCTTGCCCAATCCTGCGACCTGTGGGCTCATACGCTCGCGTCCAGTTGGTATTAGTGGCACGGTTTTTCATCCTTTGGCGGCACCTCAAATGATCGAGGAGAATTTCGACATCATTTTACAAAAAGCCCAAGCGATCCAGGATCCCTTTGAACAGGCCTTTTTTGTGATGGTCCAATTGCCCTATCTCCAACCCTTCGAGGATGTGAACAAGCGTGTCTCACGACTGGCTGCCAACATTCCGCTCATCCGCAGAAATCTCTGCCCGCTCTCTTTTATTGATGTGGATCAGAAGGATTACATTGGAGGCTTGCTGGGGATATATGAGCTCAATCGTTTTGAATACCTGCGCGACGTTTTTGATTTTGCGTACCGCCGCTCATGCGCACGGTATTCGGCGGTCCGGCAATCTCTAGGGACACCGGATCCGTTTCGCCTCAAATATCGCGCCAGCATCTCGGAAACTGTTCGTGAAATCGTTCAAAAAACGATGACAAAAAGCGGGGCGTTGGCTTTTTCAAATCAAGTTGCTGCTAAAAAACTCCCCGAGTCTGAGCGAACGAAATTCGTGGGCACCATCGAAATGGAATTGAACGGCCTTCATCTTGGGAACATCGTACGCCATCGCTTGCGCCCTTCGGAATTTGAAATCTGGAAGGGCGCATGGCAATGACCGCTTTCAAACCATTGGCAGCGGATGCACGCTCTGATAAAGCACGGACAAGTATGGATGGAATAAAATCTTCGCGGATGCACTTTGCTTCCAAGCTTTTCGTTTTTTGCCTCTCAATGACGATGCTAGCGACGGCAGCACTTGCATCGTCGTCGGATTCCGCCGCAGTAGCAGCCTTTCCGATACCCGTGGCGCAATATAACGATGCCAGCACCACCGGATTGGCTCTCAAATTACTCGGGCGCATCAAAGCGGATCCCTTCAATGCTATCGCCTCAGCGATTTTCTTGGCAGCAATTGTTCACACCTTCCTAGCGGCGAAGTTCCGGGCCATTTCTCACAGACACGAACATGAACACGCTGTTCTCGTGCGGAAGCTGGAAAAATCACCCGATCCGGATGGTAACGTGCTGCGAGAAATCGAGCGCAAAAAGTTCAGCGAAGTTTTTTTTCATTTTCTCGGAGAGGTCGAGGCTGTCTTTGGAATCTGGCTCATCCCATTAGCTCTCGCGATCGCATTGATGAAGGGCCCAGATACTTTTCTTCATTACATCAATGGTGTGAACTACACAGAACCCGTCTTTGTCGTTGTCATCATGGCCATCGCGAGTTCACGCCCCGTTTTATATTTCGCTGAAGGGGCTTTAAGAATGGTGGCTTGCTTGGGCAAAAAAACTCCTGCCGCATGGTGGCTATCGATCCTCACGGTCGGGCCGATGTTGGGATCATTTATTACGGAACCGGCTGCAATGACGATCTGCGCCCTGATTTTGGTTGAGAAGTTCTTCAAACTCCAACCCTCCATGACGCTGCGCTACACAACGCTAGGCTTGTTGTTTGTTAACATATCGATTGGCGGCACCCTCACGCACTTTGCTGCTCCGCCAGTGGTGATGGTTGACAGTAACTGGAACTGGAATACCCTCCACATGCTCACTCATTTTGGTTGGAAGTCCGTACTCTCCATTCTCCTCTCGAATGGATTAGCCTTTTTTATTTTTCGCAGAGAATTGCTCCATCTCAGGGAAAACAGAGACACCCTAAACCAACCAAAACCAAGCGTACCAGCCTCGATTATACTCACGCATTTGTTACTGATCGCCTTTGTCGTATTGACTTCGCATTACGCCGCGATCGTTGTTTTAATTTTCATGTTTTTCCTCGCCTTCGTTGCTGCAACGGAGAGCAATCAAGATCCCATTAACCTTCGAGGCCCTGTGCTTGTCGGCTTTTTTCTTGCAGGACTCGTTATTCATGGAGGTTGCCAGCAGTGGTGGATCGAACCCGTGCTCGCGAGCCTAAATCCCGTTCAGATGCTCTTGGGGTCGACCCTCCTTACGGCATTTAACGATAATGCAGCAATCACCTACCTGGCATCACTCGTACCGGGATTCAGCGATGCTGCCAAATACGCTGTCATGGCTGGGGCCGTTGCGGGCGGAGGCCTGACTGTGATTGCCAATGCCCCGAATCCCGCTGGGCAATCGATACTCCAGCCCTATTTCGGCACAAATGGCGTGGATGCGGTGAAGCTGTTTCTAGCAGCGGCCATACCAACAACAATTTCCGTTTTGATCTTCTTGCTGACGCGATAGACGCGCGCATCAACAGATTGCATGGAGGCTTTTTGGGCGAATCTACAGCCACTTTTTCTTTTTGAAGAAAAGCAACATGGCAATAGCGATCACCCCGCAAAGCCCCCAAAAATAGATATATCCAAATCGCCAGTTGAGCTCGGGCATATTCATGGGCAACTCGACATTGAAATTCATCCCATACACGCCAGCCAAAAATGTGAGCGGTATGAAAATCACGGAAACAATGGTGAGCACACGCATGATCTCGTTCGTGCGGAAACTCAGGCTCGAAATGTACAAATCCATAAGCCCGGCCGTGAGGTCGCGATAACTTTCGATGATATCGATGATCTGTGTGACGTGATCATAGCAATCCCTCAAAAAAATCTGCGTCTCCCGGTGGATGAGGCCCGACTCATCTCGTATCAGGCTATTGAATATCTCCCGATGCGGCCAAATCGTTCGCCTCAGCAAAAGCAAGAGCCGCTTGGCTTCATAGAGGTTTGTCAGTGATTTAGGGCTAGGCTTCCTGAGCAAGCCCTCCTCGACATTCTCGATCGAGTCACCCACATTTTCGAGGACGGGAAACATCTGGTCCACCGTGGCATCAAGCAGAGCGTAAGCGAGGTAGTCGGCTCCCATGGAGCGAGATTGACCAACACCAGAGCGCAGTCTTTGACGAATTCGTTCGAATACGTCGTGGCCTTTTTCCTCCTGGATCGAAATGACAAAGGAAGCACCTAGAAAAAGGCTGACCTGCTCAAAGCAAAGTTCATTCCCGTTATTGTAATAAACCATTTCACCGACGATGAAAAAGTGCTCCGCATAGCGCTCGAGCTTCGGCCTCTGCGCTGTATCAAGCACGTCCTCCAAGGCCAAGGGATGGATATGAAAATATGATGCGAGTTTTTTTAAACAATCCACATCGCCCAATCCGTCCACATCGATCCAGTTGACCATCGTTGGGTCGTAGTGATCCAGAAGCGCCTCGATCGTTTCAAATTCAGCCTCAAAAATCCTCTCGCTGTTATATTGAATCAAGCTCAAGGCTGGGGGCCCCGATGCTGCGCTCGGCGAACTCAACGTCAGTGGAGAAGTGCCGGCGGGCTTGTAGTTAAAACGAATCATAAAAAATCGTTGCCCTCCACCCATTCACCATTGGGTGATTGAAAGCTAGCAATTAAACGCGAAGCATTAAATTGCGCTCCTATGCAGATCGGCGCGGATTCGGACTATTGCTTGGTCACACCCTTTTTCAAAAGAAGGTTCCCGTATTTGGCAATTTCACCGGTCATGACAACAGCGAAGGCAGATTTGGCCCGATCGTAAAAGGCCATCCGATCGATTCGTCCAGGAGTCTTGGCTTGTGGGCAATGCCGTTTGACGACAGCCATGTAGCTTTCCTCCACCGAGGGATCAAGCTCATCCCCTTGGACGGCTTGCATCATCACTAGCGGGTCAGCGTAGCTGTCCAACTCGAATAGAGGGAGAATGCCTTCCAACAAAGTCGGCACACTCAAGCCATCCGCACGGAGAACCCTGGATCCGAAGGTGTGCCCCGGAAAATGAGCATCGGCGAGGATGATTTCATCACCATGGCCCATTTCGGCGAGAGTTTTAAGAAGTTCGGGGCTAATCGCGGGATGGATTCCTTTAAGCATAGATTGAGGTTAGTTGGCAAAGGGGCTTCTCGTGAAGCATTGATCAAGGATGACCCTATTGCGATCGCGGACTATGTCGCCGCTCGAAATTGGCTTCAATAAGATATTTTTTGCTCCTCTTGCGAAGTTTCCAGTGTTTCGCTCCGTTTATGTCCTGTCTTTCCTCACCTGCCCTTCCGCCTGAATACTCCTGCATTAAGGTAGTGAAGAGTTTTGAAGAACTGGCATCGACTCGCTTTGAAAACCCCGTCAATGCACTTTGCTGGCCACGCTCGCTACAGGGCAATTTTCGCGAAGTGGTTGAAAAATTGGGCGCTGGAGAGGGCATTACTACGCTCGACGAATCCCTACTCCACAGCCTGCCGTTAAGCGAAGACGGTCGAGTTGCGATCGACATTCTTCTCGAAGATCTCCGTTTATTGAGAGAGCGGGATCTGGATCCTGTCCTCAACTGCATTCACGGCTACCCTCGCGACGAGGACTCTGCCCCCGTATTAACTGATGTTTTTTCCTTTCATGTGGATAGCGCCCCTGTGGAAGCGGACACTTGGCTTTGCACGTATTACGGACCCACAAGCGAAGGCCTGCGCAACGAAGAGTCCATTCGTCGCGTGGATATCCCGGAAACGCGCGCCGAACTCCTCAAGTGCTTCGGGGGAAAAGATGACGAGGATTTCCTGACTTATCTGAACGAAAATTGCTATGATCTGCATTATGCCACCCTGCCGAGAGCTAGGCCTTTTTCCTTCGGAATCGGATGCCTTTGGCGCATCGCTGTGGAGTATCCGGGCAGCCCAGTTCCTCCATGTATTCACCGCGCTCCGCTCACCCATCGCGGCGACTCGGCGAGGTTGCTGCTGATAAGTTGAAATCAGGAATTCATTAAAGTTTTTTGGCGGGAGGGTGATTGACTACCTTGCCCAAGACTTTTCTGAGACGGAACATAAGCCATGAAAACATGGTATTCTCTGTTGGTAGCTGGGTGCGCCGGAACTTTGATAATGACGTTGTTTTTGTTTGTTCCGCGCTGGGCCGGGTGGAGCAAGGTTGATGTGATAAGGGCGGGCGGGGCTTTGGTGGTGGGGATGAATGCCAAGGCCTTTACTGTGGGCATGGGCATCCATTTGGCGATGGGAGTTGGATTCTCTTATCTTTATGCGGCATTTCTGGGGCTTTCGCATTTGCCTTTCAATATGCTCACAGGTTCGCTCTTGGGGAGTTTGCACGGTGTTGTGGTTATGCTCTTGGTGGCCATTTTGATCATGGAGCACCACCCTGTAGCCCGCTACCATGAGCGAGGACCTGCAACGGGGTTAGCGCAACTCGGCGCCCACATTCTTTATGGAGCGACAGTCGGTTGGGTGGTCAGCCTGATGAACTGAAATCAGCGAAGCATCGCCCGGATCAAAGCGCCCCAAACAATGTAGCGGGGAACTTTCACGCGTTCCCCAAGGGGATGTTCGGCAACGAGCGCGAGCGTACGACGCGCAAGATACAACGGAAGCAAACAGGCCGCGCGGAGCATTCGTGGCAACACACTGGCCGTGTATTCGTCGCCGGCAGTGAGCAACTCGCCGACATGCTCCATCTCAGCATAAAAGCGCTGGTCGGGTATATAGACGCGCCCCATATCGGCATCCGTGCGTCGGTCACGGAGAATATTCACCAACTGGAGGGCCTGCCCAAAACGGCGCGCCGCAGGCAACAATTCCTCTAAGGTCTTGGAGGAATAACCCGGGATGTGCTGGCAGCAAAGGCGGGTCCAAAATTCACCCACACTGCCAGCTACGAGGTAAGTGTATTCATCAAGTTCCTCGGGCGAAAGCGGAGGGGCTGGGTCACCGGACTCCGTCGAATGAAATCGCTCGAGATCGAATATCTGACCACGAAGGATAACGCGCCAAGCTTCAATGATGGCCGCGGCATCGGGCATACTCTTAAGCACCTCCAAAAGCTCAGGAAGACGCTGAACAAGGTCTTTTTCATACCCGTGCAATCCGAGATCGGGACTTTTTTCTGGATAAAAATCTGGAAGGGCACGCAAAAGAGCTAGCCGCTGGAACTCGGGAGCCGAGGATGCATCAGCAATGGAATCAGAGGCACGGGCGAGCATGTAGGCCAAGGAGAGCGTGGAACGAATCGAGACCGGTAGAATCCGTAAAGAGAGCTGGAATGAGCGTGCCACTCGCTTAAGGAGAACCTCAAAAGCATAGGTGTCTATGGCTTTGAGGGCCGATGGTGGTGGCTTTACGGCTTTGTGTGTGTCTAGGTCCAACGGTAGTAAGTTTCTGCGAGGGCGTTTGAGATCTCGTTCAATCGTTCCTGAGTTTGGTCAAGATATTGATGGAGGCCAAATCGAAAAATACTATCCACTGTGGTAAATGCCAAGTTCGAGCGTAAAGCCCCGGACAGACGCTCCGCCTCGTTGGAAAAGTGACCGCGATCAACGCCAGATATGCTGTGAAGGGCCTGATCGAGGGCATCCACACAAAAACGGATCGACCTTGGAAATGTGTCATGCAGGATCAAAAACTCCGCAACTTGCCAACTTGTGACATGTCCCCGCGAAATCTTGAAATAGGCCTCCATTGCACTGCAGGAGCGGAGGACGGCCATCCATTGTGTGATATCCACGTTCCCACCGACTTGCTCGCCGCTGGGGAGCAGGAGATGGTATTTGAAGTCGAGCACTCGGGAGGTGGAGTCCGCGCGTTCGATATATTTACCAGCCTGGATGAATTGCCACCCCTCGCCGTGCGTCATGGTCGCATCCGTGATCCCTTGAAAAGAATGGAGATTATCAACGAGCAGACGGAAAAAGCCGATGGGACTTTCGCGAAATGCGGTGCGCGCGGCAGGGCTTTGGAGATAGAGGTAGAGGCGGTTGATTTGCTCCCACATCTCGCTGGATATTTGCTCGCGAACGGTGCGCGCATTTTCTCGAGCCAGCGTCATGGAAGATAGAATCGAACTCGAGTTGGTTTTCTCGAAAGTCACGAAATCCATAATGGCCTCGCTGGTGACTTCGCCGTGGATTTGGCGGAAAAGCTCCCGCTCTTTGGCTGCAGAAAGGATGGGCATCCATTGCTGGCGCACTTTCTCATCGTTGTTCTCCTCAAAATCGAGAGCAATCTGGATATTCACATCAAGGATGCGGGAATTTGTCTCAGCGCGCTCGAGATAGCGACTCAGCCAGAAGCAAGAATCGGCTACGCGGCTTAGCATGGCTGACCTCCTTCATCCAATACCCAAGTATCCTTCGTGCCGCCGCCCTGGGAGGAATTCACGACTAGGGAACCTTTTCTCATGGCCACGCGGGTGAGACCACCTGGAATGATCGTCGTTTTTTCTCCCATCAGAATATAGGGCCTTAAATCAATGTGCCGCCCTTCAAATACCCCATCGCAATAGCAGGGCGAGCGAGAAAGACTGATTACCGGTTGAGCGATATAGCCACGCGGATCGGCGATGATTGCGGCGCGGAATTTTTCGATTTCCTCACGCGTCGCTTTAGGTCCGATCATCATTCCATAGCCACCGCTTTCGTTGGCAGCCTTGATGACAAGGTTCTCCAGATTTTCGAGGATATATTTGCGGTCGGTATCGACAGCGGAAAGGAAGGTCTCGACGTTCGGCAGAATGGGCTCCTCGCCGAGATAAAATCGAATCATGGCCGGAACGTAATAGTAGGTCACCTTGTCGTCTGCGACGCCGGTTCCAAGTGCGTTGGCGAGGTTCACATTTCCTTTGCGATAGGCATTCACGATGCCTGGAACACCCAGCATGGAATCCTTGCGGAACACGGTCGGATCCAGAAAATCATCATCCACCCGGCGGTAAATGACATCCACTTTTTTAAGGCCCTTCGTGGTCTTCATGTAAACAAAATCGTCCTTCACAATGAGGTCTTGGTTCGTGACGATTTCGATGCCCATGGAGCGAGCCAGGAAGGAATGCTCGAAGTAAGCGGAGTTGTAAATACCAGGCGTCAGCACGACCACCGTCGGATCCAGATTACCATGAGGCGCGACATAACGTAATGCAGCCAGCAACTCTTGCGGATACCTGTCCACAGGGCGGACGGGATAACGACTGAAGAGGTGCGGAAACACACGCTTCATCGCTTGGCGGTTTTCCAATAAATAGGAGACACCTGACGGGCAGCGCCCATTGTCTTCGAGAACAAGATATCCACCATCCGCTCCGCGAATGAGATCCGTGCCACACACATGGATGTAGATATCGTGCGGCACGTCGACTCCGATCAACTCGGGACGATAGTGTTTCGCCGTGCGGATGATTTCCAAGGGGATAATTCCTTCACGAATGATCCGCTGCTCGTGGTAAATATCGTGGAGAAAAAGATTCAACGCCCGCAAGCGTTGCTCGAGGCCCCGCTCG
This sequence comes from Chthoniobacter flavus, assembly GCA_945863785.1. Taxonomy (GTDB): domain Bacteria; phylum Verrucomicrobiota; class Verrucomicrobiia; order Chthoniobacterales; family Terrimicrobiaceae; genus UBA967. Next base: position 4,001 of record CAMBAQ010000002.1, on the reverse strand, counting down.
AGAACCTTCCACTCATCCGATGGAATAATCCGAGGGACCAGATCGAACGGCATGATTCGCTCGGTTCCCTCATCTCCGCTGTAAATCGTAAAGGTGATCCCTTGGTTGAGATAGGCTTTTTCAGCCAGCGCGCGCTTTCGCTCAAATGTCTGAGCATCCATTTCCGAGAAACGTTCCAGAATCCTCTGGTAGTGTGGGCGAACCTTACCATCCCCCTCGAACATTTCGTCAAAAAACCCCTCCGATTCGTAACGATCGAAAAACCCTTGCGCCATGCGGCACACCATTCCTTATCTGACCTTCAGAGGGAAGCGAAAAAATGCTTCAGCGTCCGGATACTTGGAGCGGATCGAGAGTGAAGGGCGATTGAGTGCTCGAGAATTTGGTGTAAATGAAGCGCGCCGAGATGGAGTTCCCCCGCGTCACGCCCCGCGCGTTCAAAACGCCCTTATCTTTAAGGAAGGTGAGCGAGGCCGCCAACATTCCGGAACCAAGACCCCTATTACGATACTCATGCAGAATCATAGGTCCGCTCAAGAGGTGGTTTGCGGCCTCCGTATTGGTGTCCAGCAACGAAGCTCCAATGATGCGCTGACCATGCAGGGCTACAATGCAAGACGGGTCGGCTTTTTCAAAAGCTCGATCAACAAAATGTCCAATCCCTTCCTGTAAGCGGCGACTAATATCTCCCCAGGAACTATCCATCGAAAACGCGCTCAAGAGCACCTTTAAAACAGTTGCCTTCTCGTTAGGCAGAGCGGCGCGTATGACAAGCGGCGCGCTCGAAGGGACGGGTAGGTCCAAGTTTGAAAGTTCCCACTCAAAACAAATCCAAGAAAACATCGGGTTTTTGAAAATCTCTAATTTAACAGTCCTCTGAGCTGATCAGGAAATCCCCTTATCGTCTCGGCTTACCCACCATACACAACCTATGAGCGCTGTAAAAATAATAGCAAAAACGGGAAATGGCATAGATAAGATGCCAATTATCCTCGCAGGCACACACCCCATAGTCAATCCATATCGGATTTCGCATGATTTTTAAGCACTGTAGTCTATACCCAATATTGTCCCTGACATAAATCAGCAAACTCAGCAGAAAAAAACATGATCAACACCATCACCACGGCTCTCGGCGACAAGGCCGACTACCTCCTCAACCACACATCCAAGACCGTCTCCAAAGACATGCTCCATCTGCCGGGCCCGGATTTTGTGGATCGCATTTTCGCCCACACAGACAGGAACCAACGCGTTCTGAATAATCTCCAACGGATCTACAATACCGGCCGCCTTGCCGGCACCGGATATGTTTCCATCCTCCCCGTAGATCAAGGCATCGAGCACTCCGCCGGAGCCAGCTTCGCAAAAAACCCTGCCTATTTTGATCCGGAAAATATCGTCAAACTCGCGATCGAAGGCGGTTGCAACGCTGTCGCTTCGACCTTTGGCGTTCTGGGTTCCGTCTCGCGCAAATACGCGCACAAGATTCCCTTTATCGTTAAGATCAACCACAACGAACTCCTCACCTACCCGAACGCCTTTAAGGAAATCTTGTTCGGCAAAGTGAAGACAGCCTCGGACATGGGCGCGACGGCCATTGGAGCCACGATCTACTTTGGCTCGGATGACGCCCACCGCGAGATCGTAGAAGTCGCCGAGGCCTTCGCTCTCGCCCACGAGCTCGGCATGGCCACCGTCCTCTGGTGCTACCTGCGTAATCCCGCCTTCAATGTGAAGGGCGATAAAGACTACCATGTCTCGGCTGATCTCACCGGCCAAGCGAACCACCTCGGCTGCACCATCGAAGCGGACATCATCAAACAAAAACTTCCGGAAAATAACGCCGGCTTCAAGGCCCTCAACTCCGGCGCCTCGAGCTACGGCAAGCTCGACGAGCGCATTTACTCCGAACTCACCACCGACCACCCGATCGATCTCTGCCGCTATCAAGTTGTTAATTGCTACATGGGCCGCGCCGGCCTCATTAATAGCGGTGGCGCATCCGGCAAACACGACTTCGAGGACGCCATAATGACGGCTGTCATCAACAAGCGCGCCGGCGGAACGGGCCTGATATCGGGCCGTAAAGCCTTCCAGCGTCCGATGGCTGATGGCGCCAAGTTGCTCAATGCCATTCAAGATGTCTACCTCGCAAAAGAGGTCACCATCGCCTAAATGACCCTACCCTTGGGCCAAACCCAAGCTACCCCCACCTTCGCAGCGAGCCCGCCACCACGGCGGGCTCGCTTTTTTGTTGTCTTCGCTCGCGGCTTAAATCCACACATCCAAGGATCGCATTTGCCCAGCAGACAGACGGATGACGTGAAAAAACACATTGCCACCAAGGGGAACTTCCTTAAAATAAAAAAATTGCAATATCCGACCTATTTCAAGACCGCTTCAAGGCGATTGAAGTGGGCCCATTTTTGAAACTGACATCCACATATCATGAAGACATCAAAAGCCATTTTTTGCAGCCGCAACCGACCGAAATTCCCGCTGACCCTACGGAGCGCACGAGCTTTTTCCTTGATGGAGCTGCTCGCTGCAGCTGCGATCATTTGCCTTTTGGCGGTTCTAGCCATCCCCTCCCTGACCCCACTCCTAGGTTCTACCGGACGCAAAGGGGCCGTGATTTCGGTGATGAATACTTTAGAACAATCCCGCGTCGCAGCATTGGAAAAAGGACGCGATGTTTTTGTGCTTTTTTGGAGACGAGAGGGCGCTGAAGCCGATGCCATGGTTGTACTTCAAAAGAACGAGGCCGACACAGAGTGGGAACCCCTCTCTCGCTGGATCGAACTCCCTGACGGCGTTTTATTTTATAAACCGGCCGACGAAGACAGCGTCTTCAGCGAAGATACAGATCTCCTTGCCAGCCAGTCGATATCCCCAACGGAACTACCCGGACACCCCACCTCAACCGATCTCGATGACATCGGTGGTATTCGATTCAACAGCAACGGCGGTGTCGCGCATCCCGATGACTCAAGCCAGATGGTCGTCGCTCTCACCGAGGGCGTCCGAGATTCCGCCGATGGAAACGACGAAATCCTCTCCGCCCAAAAGAAAATCAACGGCGGCTTCGAGGTCATCACCATCGCCCGCTACACCGGGCGAAGCACGCTTGAGATGAGTTCTCTCTGATGATTCCTCCGGCCCCTCCCCCAACGCCAAGCCGGAGCGTTAAGGCCTTTTCTCTTATCGAGGTCCTGTTGGCCATTGGGATCGTTTCTTTCGCCGTCGTTGCCATCGTGGGAATGCTCCCCATCGCCCTCAATACGGCCAAAGACAGCATGTTGGAGACGGATGCCGCCAGTATTGCCCAAAGAGTCTTTGCCGAGTTGCAAGCCAGCACCGGCACAAACCGCCCCGTTTCCATCAGCGCCCATGGCGACACGAAGGCGATAGACCTGTCCTTGGATGGAACCAACTACCTAGCTTTCAGCGACACATGTGAAGTCCAAAGCTCCCCCGCTAGCGAGGCCACGATCAACGACATGGGCGTCCAATTTCTAGGAATTGTCAGTGTCGCTACGAATACAGGCATTTCCAACCTCTCCCGAGTGGAAGTGTCCATCACCTCCCCCGCCTCTGCCCCAGCATCCTCCCGCAAGACAAACGCTTTTGTGACACTGATGGGGTATTAGTTTTCGACAGGATTTTCAGGATTTTTAAGATTAACAGGGCTCATCCCAAAAATGGAAAAGGCAGTTTTAACGGAGAAGATCATCGGGTGTGCGTTGAGGGTCCATCAATCGTTGGGCCCAGGTTATCTCGAGTCCGTTTATCAAAACGCCCTTTTTATCGAATTAAAAAAAGCCGCTTTTGAAGCGGTTAAAAATCACCGCATCCCGGTCTACTACGAAGGAGAACAAGTCGGCGACTTTGTTGCCGATGTGATCGTGGATAACTCCGTTATTCTCGAACTTAAGGCCACTCAGGAAATACATCCCACCCATGAAGCACAACTTGTAAACTATCTTCAATCCACTGGG
>CAMBAQ010000001.1 GCA_945863785.1 Chthoniobacter flavus | reverse complement strand
GCATCCCGGTCTACTACGAAGGAGAACAAGTCGGCGACTTTGTTGCCGATGTGATCGTGGATAACTCCGTTATTCTCGAACTTAAGGCCACTCAGGAAATACATCCCACCCATGAAGCACAACTTGTAAACTATCTTCAATCCACTGGGATGGAAATCGGTCTAATCCTCAACTTTGGCGCCGCATCCTTACAGGTAAAAAGAAAACACAAATCCTATCGCCCCAAATCCTCCCGTCTTGGAAATCCTGAAAATCCTGTCCATCCTGTCAAAAAAGCCTTTTCCCTCTTGGAAATCCTCGTTGCGATTTCCTTGCTTTCGATCCTTTTGGTTGTTCTTTTGAATATCGTTCATGGATCTACGACACTCTGGCGGACAGCAGAAAACCGCGCCGAGGCGTACCGCGAAGCCCGAGCAGCGGTGCAAGTTGTTTCCGCTGACCTTCGAAACCTCCTCCCCTCCACAAACTCCGCCTACTTTCTTACCAACCTCCCCGGCAGCGATGCCTCGACCCGCCCGAATAGCCAGATCGGATTTCTCACCACTCTCCCCGCGACCGCGCAGAACACGAACAACAAAAGCGAGCTTTGTGCCGTAGCGTACTTTCTTGCTTATGGAAATAAGGGCCCCGTTGCGGGAAATCATGGACGCCAAAGTTACAACCTCTACCGCTACTTTATCGAAAGTAATGAGACCTTCACCCATCTCCTGAAAAACGCCCCCTTCTCTGACGTCACCCCCACCAACACCAACTGCGAGATTCTTGCCCGCAACATCTTAGATTTTCAGGTCACCCCGCTCACCAGCAGCACCAATGGATTTACGAACTGGACATACTCCTCCAGCACTCCTACCCCCGACCTCATGGAATTGAAGATCGTCGGCCTCAATAACGAGCGTTCCCTCCGCTTCAAGGCCCGTATCGATCAGGCTGCTTGGGACACGCTCCGAGGAGAGACCAATACCTCGGACTATCTCAAAAACACGAAAACCTTCACCACAAGAGTGAAAATTAATCACCCCTAGGATGTTGCAAAACCATTACAAAAAGGGCTCGGCCTTGGTAACCACGCTTTTTGTTCTCGTTGTCCTCTGCACGATTACTGTGGCCTTTTTGCAAACCATGACTATGGAACGCGCCGTCTCACGGAGCCTTAAGAACAAGTTCAAGGCCGATTTGGCAGCGGAAGCGGGCGCGAACATGGTCGCCCAAGCCATGTCGGAAGCGATCGGAAGCCATGCCGGATTTTTGGTTTTGTCCACAAATATAAGCCCCTCACTGAGCCCGATCTTCTACATCCAAACAGGCAGCAACAATTCGCCATCGAATGTGTTGCCGCTGGTTTCTGGCGATCTCACAAACTATCTAGGCACCCGTTCGTCCTCGACATCGGCCCTCGCCAACTACCTCGCTCAAGCGACCACCACAAACAATGCCGTCAATGCCAACAAACTGATTGGCACCTACCGCATCCTAGCGAATTCCGGTCCCACCAACTTCAATGCCCCCTGGATTTACTTTACGAATGCAACGGGTGAAACAAATTCCCGCGTCGCCTTTTTTGTTGTTGATGAGCAGTCCAAGTTGAATCTGGCTCAACACGGCTGGTCCACCAATACCAATCGCGCCGGTTGGTCGAACACCCCCAGCCTCGTTCCCATCGCAATCCCCGGAAACACAAACCTTCTCACCACGAACTCGGCGCTGTCATTTGCGTCAGCGACAAACAAAGAGCCCTACCTCGAAAACGTCGCTCAGATTTTTACCAACCGAGCGGATTATGAATCCAAAAAACACCTCTACACTTATGTGACCGGACCAAGCCAAGACTTCATTCCCATCGGCTACACAAATAGCAACGGCACATTTTCCAACTATGCTCAAGCCCACATCCCAAAATGGAACATCAACAACTGCGCCACCAACATCACATTCGGAGCCACTTCAGAACTTCGTGCTTCCAACATGGCTCAAATCATCAACACCAACCTGCCCAATTTCGGCACCCGGGATATCGCGATGTCAAATGGACTTGGCGGGAGTTATTTCCGCTACTTGGAACGCATATCCGCATCGATCATCGATTACATCGACTCCGACACCGATGTGACCGTCCTCTCCGACGCCTCGCCCTTGGGCGAACCAGCAGGCAAGGAACTCGCTCCTCTCCTCACTTGCATCGCCGAGAAATACAACTGGATCAGCGAAACCGGATCCGGAACAGCTTGGACAAACAAAATCACGCAAACGGTTTTTGTTCAGCTATGGAACCCCTATCAGACGAATATCAGCGGGAATCTCTCGATCGAACTCACCACTTACCGACCTATCAAAATGCCAGGTCTCGGCGGACCGATTTTGCCCAATGCCGGCACGATCGCCATCACCAACCTTCGCCCGAACGAAATGAAGGTGTTCAAAACAGCCACGGTCACCAATACCGTTATATCGACCCTCAAGGGCAGCGCTCTTGTCGGTAATCGTCCCTATCTCGAGCAAACAGCCAGCGACAACGCCTTCTTCGAACATCACTCTCGGTTTGACGCGCGTTGGAATGGCGTGATCTTTGATCGCACCGCGAATCTGGCAACCAACTTCTTTACCAACAATCAAGGCCTGCCAAAAAGCGCCATGGGAAGAACTATTGAAACAAGGATCAACTTAGGCGGATCCAATCGCTTCGCCATCAACTATCCCTCATACGGCTTTTTTGCAGCACCGAAAGGCTACCGCGCCGTCGGAGATCCCCGCCAGAACGCGATTTCGCCCTATGATTGGGAAGCTCCTGCCTCAACAAATAGCGAGGTCCGATGGAATGGAAGAAACAGCTTTACCAATGAAAGTTCGCAGGACTACGCCAAAACGTTTTCCTCCCGAGATATCGTGCGCGCCAGTCCACTGGAAGGCTCCAGCATTGATCTCACTCTCGCCGATCCCACATCCGCACCCTCCTCCTATTCGGTCGCCGAAAGCACAAATGCCCCATTTTATTTGCGAAATGCAAAAATGGAATCCATCGGCGAGCTTGGTAATATCTACGATCCCGCCCAGCTCAATGACGTTGGTTTTAGTACGTTTGGGAGCGACTCGTGGTATGCCTCAGGCGGCGGACGCACGTTACGCATGGGTATCCCAGAGTTTGATTACCCGAGAAATGACAGCACTTCCTCGGGATCAGAAAAACCCGCGCCCAATTGGAACTCCCCGGGATTCCGGGCCCTCCATCTCGTCGACTTATTTACGGTCGCTGAAACAAACGCCCATGGGATCCCGACCCGTGCCCCCAAGATCAATATCAACACCGCCCCGAAAGAGGTTTTAACGGCCCTGTTTTATCATCTTTCGCAAAATGCCGACCGCGCTTTTACAAACTCCTCCTTCACCACAAATGCCGCCACCCAACTCGCGAATCTCGTGATTTCGAACCGGCCTTATTATAATCTCAGCGACCTTCACAAAATCACCCCCCAACTACTCAACCCAACAAACTTCAGCCCCACGCTTGGGAGCAATCCCTCTACCAATATCGCGACTATCAACGATGCCGGACGCGAGCAGTTGCTTTCGTCCTTACTCGAGTTGGTCGATACCCAATCCCGCAATTTCAAGGTGATAGCGATCGGGCAGGCCATCGGCTCGACGGGAAAAGTGCTCTCGGAATCCATTCATGAAGTGAACGTCGTTTTAGATTCCTATCCTCACACAAACAACAACGGTGCGGTGGAATATCGAACCCGCGCCATCCAAGAACACTCCAAGAAACCCTGATGTGAAAACACCCCTTATCTTCGCCGTTCTCTTATCCCTATTGGGGCTTTGCCACACAACCGCCGGAGCCGAGGAATCTCCAAATCCAGCGAATGAACCTCCCCCTCCCCCGCATTCCTCGGTGCAGTTCATCAACGCCACGAGCGTGCCCAGCCTCGATCTCGATATAAAAGACTTTCACAAATACGAAAAAGTTTCCCAAGGCTCCAAGATTTCCGGCGGTGACTTCCCATTCACCTCCTGGAAACTGCGAATCCAAAAAAACGCCTCCACTGATCCCAAGGCCTTTTTTGAAAAGGAACTCAACAAAGCCCCCAACACAGCATCAACCGTCGTTCTTCTTGGGGATTTCGTATGGCAACGGGATCCGAATGGAAAAAAACAAGAACTCCAAGCTGCCATCCTCAACTTCGACCACGAACTCGCTGACGACGAAAAGCCCAACACCCTCACCATCGTGAATGGCGTCATCCAGCAAATCCTTCGCGTATCCATCAATGCGAGTGAATTCCTCGAAATCGCCCCGATGTCACATCACACTTGGTATAGCTTGCCCGAAACCATCGAAACCACCGCCATCATCGGCAGCCAACAAATCCGCGTACCCCTGAAATACAACAGCTCATTCCAAAGCGGAATCGTCGCCTTCTACGAGGCCGACGGCACAATCAAGTTCACCGCCGCCCCACGGTTGCCATTCGAATAAGAGATGCGTCGAGCGCAGATCAGTAAACAACTCTGGGATGTCATCAAGGACACGGAAGGTTTCGCGAATGGGCTGTTTGAATCGATAGAAAATCTTAGAAAAGCTCTACTCTCTGGCTTTCAACGATTTTAGGATGAAGCTCAAGCGGTCCTTTCGCTTAGTGGTCGCCCATTGTTGCAGTTTAAAACAACCGCTACTGCGAGGATTTAGACATCAAGTTAACTTAAGGAGATGGTATTGGTTTTTTGTAATGGATGCTTAAGGACGGTTTTTAGCGCCGACTATTTGAAGGAGGATTTAACCGCTTGGATCACTTTTCCCATAGGGATTTCCTCCATGCATCGAAAATCGATGGGGCACTCGCGAAGAAAGCAGGGACTGCATTCGACCTTCTGCCGGATCACCACGCTGCGCGGGCCACGCGGGCCAGTGAATGTCGGTTCCGTAGATCCGAAAATCGAGACCAGCGGAGTCCCAATAAAATCTGCGAGATGCATCGTGCCCGTATCATTCGTGACTAGAACCGAGATTCGCTCCAAAAGATCCATGAGATCCTCGAGAGAGGTTTTGCCTGTCAGATCGGTGATGTTCGGAATGCCAAATGCAATTTTTTTTGCAACAGGCGTGTCTGCGGAAGTGCCGACGATTACCCACTGGCAATCCATTGTCTCGTTCAGTTGGAGGATGAGTTGGCGGAATTGATCAGCCGGCCAGCGCTTGGCGGATCCGTATTCCGCGCCGGGGCAAATGCCGATCACCCGTTCCTTCCGGTTCGGCTTCCAAAGGGGATTGACAGGAGGCCGCTCCTCGGCTCCGCAACGTGCGGCAATACGCCAATAGACGTCGGCCTGATGCACTGGCTGATTCGCTGGAGGCCGCTTCCCGGCGGGGATGATTTGATCTAGAAGCCAATGACGGTAATGCCCCTTGAATCCCACACGCCGAGGGATCCCTGCTAACCAGACTTCCAAAGCGGACCGCAAGGAATTCGGAAAAAGAACCGCCACATGAAAACGTCCCCGCAGGCGGCGGGCAACGGAGAAGACGGACTCGTCTTTTTCGATTTCGATCACTTCGTCCACGCCCCCCACCCTGCGCCAAAACCCGGCTAACTTGGCAGGGGTCAGCACGGCGAGGTGCGCGTCGGGGCGACCGTATTTAAATGCCCTTACGGCATCCACGCTCATCACTGCGTCGCCCAACCAATTCGGGGAGCGGACGACAACGCAGAATGGACTCACCGAAGCCGCACCACCGGGAAGGTAGATGCCGCGCTTGGCGCCATTGATGAGAAAATTCGGCAACGGTGTCTTCCAGCGATTATGGACCCAAAACCAATCCGCCGGGGAAGTACGGACCTGCTTCTCAAGGGCCTGATTGATGTCGAGAGTGAGCTGTTCGGATTTATCCGCATCCCACGGAATTTCTTCGCTCATCACAACCCTCCAACGGGCGAACCCATCAGTATAAATCGCAACTGGTATCACTGCTGCATCGGTGCGCATGGCGAGAGTCGCTGCAAGCGGCGAGGTCGAACAAAGACGATTAAAAAACGGCGTCCAAACTCCGCTATTTCCTGCGTGCTGATCCACTAGTACACCCACCCCGCCCGGCTCGCGAAGCAACATGAGTGCATCCTGAAATCCCTTCTTACGATCAAAGGTCAGTAAACCGAGGCGGCGGCGGTCGCGGTTCACGAGATCATCGACAAGCTTGTTGTGAAGGGCTTGATACACCGTGCCGAAGCGGGCTTCAGGTATCTGGAAAACAAGTTGGGCGTACAGTTCCCAATTTCCAATGTGATTGATCGCTAACACCACAGGCCGACCGTTTGCGATATTTTGCCGAATCAGATCCAGATTCTCGATGCGGACAATGCCTAGGATCTGGCGCTGAGAGAGCGAGGGCACCTTGAAGGCACAAACGGCATTGGCGCCGAGAGTCGTGAAATGCCGGAAAGTCAATTGCCGGATTTCCCCTTCCGACATCTCGTCAGCAAAAGCAATCGTCAGATTTTCCCTTGCGAGCCGCCGGTAGCCGGGCAGGATAAGCCACATTAATGCTCCGATCGCTTGCCCGAGCAAAAAACACACAGAAAGCGGCAGGCAACGGATCAAACCCACAGTCAACAATGCAAAAATGTAAACCAGTCGTTCGGCCATGATGGACAATCAAACTACTGAGAAAAAATCCCAGACGGAATCGAAATCCATCTTCCCAGGGGGAGTCGTAGGTATTCTTGGAGGAGGCCAACTCGGCCGAATGCTCGCCATCGCCGCGCGCCGCATGGGCTACAGCGTTCATGCTTACGAACCCCAACCCGATTGCCCAGCAGGACAAATCTGCGATCTCGAGGTCAACGCCCCCTACACGGACGCCGATGCATTGAAAAAATTCGCCACTGGAGTGGATGTGGTTTCTTTCGAATTTGAGAACATCCCGCGTTCGGCAATTGAGACCGTTTCTGAGATGCGGCCCGTGCATCCGCGCGGCGAAGTCCTCCACATTTGCCAGAACCGGGAACGCGAGAAGACATTCCTGCACTCCCATGGCTTTCCCTGTGCGCCATTTCGCGTGGTGGATTCCGCCGCCAGCCTCGCCGAGGCGCTCCAAGAAATCGGAACCCCTTCGGTGCTCAAGACGGCGGATTTCGGCTATGACGGCAAGGGGCAGATCAAACTGGAATCCGAAGCTGATGCCACCGAAGTCTGGAACCGTTTCGGGGCACCAAGGGGTGTGCTGGAAAAATGGATCTCCTTTCGCGCCGAACTCTCCGTCGTATGCGCCCGCAGCGCCGATGGAAAAACGGTGGCCTTCCCTGTCTCAGAAAACCAACACTCGCACCACATCTTGGATCTCTCGATCGTTCCAGCGCGCTTTCCGGATGACGTCCTTGAATCCGCAACCCGCCTCGCCACGCAAATCACAGAGGCACTGGATGTCGTTGGCTTGCTAGCCGTGGAGTTTTTTCTCACCGACGACAATCAACTCGTCGTTAACGAACTCGCTCCCCGCCCCCACAATTCCGGTCACTTCACCTTTGACGCCTGCATGACGAGCCAGTTCGAGCAACAACTCCGCGCTGTTTGCGGTCTACCGCTGGGTTCACCTGATCTGATGAGCCCCGTAGTGATGTGGAATCTCCTCGGCGATCTCTGGAATAATGGAGAGCCTGATTGGAACGTTGTCCTCGAAAACCCTCGCGCCAAGCTCCACCTCTATGGAAAGAGCGAAGCTCGTCCGGGAAGAAAAATGGGGCACGTCTGCGTTATGGCCGAATCGACGGAACAAGCGATTCGGGAGATCGAGACGATGAAGCAAAGGCTCACACACTGAATTCCCGAGGTTGACCGATTTTTTCGAGCAACCGCGGGATGTCGAGGTGGCGGGCAATGAGCTCTTGGATGTTCTGAATCTTGTCGAGGTCCCTTGGTTCGATTTTGATCGTCAGTGAATGGATTTTTTGAGCGATGGCATAGGATTCCATCTTCGAATAGACGACCGGCAGACTCGTCGCGCTGAGCATCGAGATCAGCTGCGGGTGAGGCTTGAGCCCATCCGAAAGAACTAGCCCAGAAAGAAGCCCCGGTTCATGCAAACCCTCTTGGGATATGGCCGCTAGGACGATATCCTCGCGGTCGCCGGGCACCACTAGGAGCGTTCCATGCGTGATATTGCGCAACAGATTAGCCGAGCTCACCGCGCCAATGACGACATTGGCGGCCAGATTGCGCGCGAGCTCGCGATTGCAAAGGAATTCCCCCGAAATGGTCGCCGCAATCTGCTCTAAAGATGGCTCAGAAAGCATTTTTTGCATCGGCACCACCCCCAACAATTCCAAGCCCAATCGCTCGAAACCTCGGCGCGCAAAATCGGCCACGTAGTCCATCTTATCGACACGCACCTTATTCATCACGACACCGACAACCTCGACACCTTCGCGATCAAAGAGGGCCTTATTGAGCGCCACTTCGTCGATCGGTCGACCGATACCACCAGGAGAGACGAGAAGAACCTTGCTGCCAAGCAGGCGCGCGACAGTGGCATTCGAGAGGTCAAATACAGACCCCACTCCCGCATGACCGCTCCCCTCGATGATGGTGAAGTCTTTTTCCCAACTGGAACGATCGAAGGAATGCCGGATTCTTTTGACGAGGGCTTCGTGGTTGGCTTCTTTGATATAGCGGCGAGTGAAGTCCGGCTCGACCGCGATAGGGCTCATGTCCTCAATCGGAATCCGAGTGTCAAATGTGGACTGGATGAGAAGGCTGTCATCATCGATGCGATGGCCGTCCACTTCAGTGAACCGCTGGCCGACAGGCTTGATGTAGCCGATCTCAGGGAAGCGACCACGAAGAGCAGAATATAGCCCCAGCGATGCCGTAGTCTTGCCGGCGTCCTGCTCTGTGGCGGCGATGAAAATACGCGGCGTTGTGGTATTCACAGAATCAATCCGCCGTATCTGGTGGCGGATAAAGTTTGCGATACTCAACCGCCTGCAGACCCACGATAGCAGCCATCGCCGCCATATTATCCGAAGAAACTCCCATCGGGATGTCAACGGCAGGTCGAGTGAATCCCATCAAAATCTGACCGTAGGTTTGGCACTCAGAAAAGAGCTGAACGAATTTCACCGAGATGTTGCCACTATTCAAATCAGGAAAAATGAGGACATTCGCTTTTCCGGCGACATGGCTCTCAGGCATTTTCATTTGAGCAAAAACCGGATCGAGAGCCGCGTCGGCCTGCATCTCACCGTCGATCGACATGTCGGCTCCAACTTGTTCCGCAATGTGGCGGGCAAGAGTCACAGCTCCAGCTACCTTCTCGGTGGATGGCGTTCGCGCACTTCCCTTCGTCGAGAAACTCAGCATGGCCACTCGAGGACGCCTCCCAAAAACCTGACGCGCAAGAAGGCCGGCCTGGACTCCGATGGAAGCCAACTGCGCCATCGTCGGATCGGGAACGATGCCCGTATCCGCAAAGAAAACCACGCCGTCATCTCCGAACGACCTCGAAGTAAACTCCACGATCGTGCAGGACGCCACCACATCAGTAAATGGCAACGGCTTCACCAGTTGCAGCATCGGCCTCAAAAGCGTGCCGCCCGCTGCATTGGCTCCCCCGACAAGCGCATCCGCCAGCCCATATTGGAGCATCATGGCAGCGAAGTAGTTTGGCTTCACCATCACCTCATGACTATCCTTGTTGCCGGTATTACGGTAGCGCTCGAGCCGCTCGAGGCGTTGACAGAAAAGCGGAAGCTCGCTCGAGGTTTCGGGATTAATGATTCCGACATGGTCGAGACTGATTTTTTCCTCGTCAGCAATTTGTCTGATGACCTCTCGACGGCCAAGAAGGATCGGCACACCGAGTTGCCGCTGGTAAAAAATCTCCGCTGCCCGTATCACACGGGGCAGTTCACCATCGGCGAAAACAATCCGCTTGGGATGCTTCCTTAATTTTTCAAAAACAGTCTCAATGAAACCCATACACTCTAAATACGAGACCAAGCTGGAGAAGTATGCCTCTCGATACAAGGAGAACATCCGGAATACCGCTCAGGAGCTTCATTGCCGCGATCGCCAGATTCCACTCTCTGGCAACCCGCTTCTGATGGGAATTTTGAATATCAACGACGATTCGTTCGCTGGTGATGGCCGACTCGACGCGGATTGGGCCCTAGCCCGCGCCGTTGAGATGGTCGCTGAGGGAGCCGACATCATCGACGTGGGCGGGGAGAGCGCGCGAACAAATCGCCCGCCTATCTCAGAGAAGGAGGAGTTGGCACGCGTGCGACCGTTTCTCGAAAACTTTTCCAAAGCGATGAGCTCGGCCCGCCCCCGCACGGATTCTCAGGTATTTCCTCCGCTCGTATCATTGAATACTTGGCGACCAAACGTGGTGTCTGGCGCATTGGCCGCAGGGTTTGATATTTTGAACGACATGAGCGCCCTCCCAGATGAGACAAATGCCCTCCACTGCTCTTCCATAGGCGCTGCCCTGCTCATCATGCACTCCAAGGGAGAGCCAAAAATCGCCCACAAACATATCACCTACCCGGATGTGATGAGCGAATTACTCGCTTTTTTTAAGGAAAAAACGGAGATCGCCATCCGTGCCGGAGTCAGCAGAGAACACCTCATTTTAGATCCGGGCATCGATTTCGCGAAACAGGCCCCCGATAATCTTCGAATTTACCGCGAACTCGAAAAACTCATGGCGCTTGGTTTTCCCATCCTTCTGCCAGTTTCTCGAAAGAGCGTGATCGGCCGCGTGCTGGGCATCGAAAGACCACAAGAACGCGATGCGGGTACGATCGCCTGTATCGTAGCCGGGTGCCTCCGTGGTGCCTCGATTTTTCGCATTCACAATGTAAGCGCCGCTTGGTTTGCCGTTCGCGCGGTAGGAACACTGCAATGACACTGGCGCTTCGGCTTATCCTCGGGATCACCTTCCTCTACGCAGGCATCATCAAGGCCAGCGCCAGCCAAGCCTTTGCCATAGCGCTCCTGCCATTCACTTTCATCGACTCGATGTGGACTGGGCCACTTGCCATCGGGTTGGCGTGGATGGAAATCCTAGCCGGGGTGCTCGTATTGGCACCACGAATCTATGAAGCTGGCGCGGCCATGATAGCCGGCCTATGTCTCGTTTTTATCGCTGTGCTGAGTTGGGCTCTATGGAATGGTTACATCGTGAGTTGTGGATGCTTTCGCGAGGACATGGCTCCCTCCGCCGCGAAAATGCTTCTGGCCATCGGGCGCGATATTTTGCTCTTCGCCGGTGCTGTGGCGATCATGGTGATACCGCGCCTCAGGAAGAATCTGTAATTTTTTCAACCCTCTTGCGCATACGTAATGTGGTGGTAGTTTGAGCCCGTGAAGAAGTCCGTGATACCAGTGCAGATTCGAGCGCTCATTCCGACCAATGCTGGGACGGCTGTTTTCCTCGGCAATGAGGAAAAAGTCTTTACGATTTACATCGACCAGACGATCGGGTCGGCACTCAGCATTTACCTCAGCGGGGCCGAAAAAGAACGCCCCCTCACTCACGACCTCCTCTCGAATGTCCTCACCGCGCTGGGTGGCAAGGTCGAGCGCGTTGTCATTAATGATTTCAAAAACGGCGTCTATTTTGGTCGCCTCATCATCTCGGCCGAAAACGAACTGCATCAGCACAAGATTATGGAAATCGATGCCCGCTCCAGCGATTGCATGGCGATGGCAGCCCTTCAAAAGGCCCCGATCTATGTGAGCCATGTGGTCTGGGATGAAGTCGAAGATATGCGCCCTCTCCTCGAACGCCTTCAAAATCCCGAAAAAGAGGAACCTAGCAGCGAGTAAAACTCTGCCGCTACTCTAACCTCACGCGAGGATCCACAACAGCGTAGAGGAAGTCTGAAGCAAGGTTGCCGACGAGAACCAAGGCGGCAACAATGAAGTTCAGCGCCACTAGCATCGGGTAATCCCGCTCCAGCACCGCTTCATATCCAAGGCGGCCCATGCCGGGATACGCAAAGATCGTCTCCACGATCACGGATCCCCCGATCAGAGCCGGAAGAAGTCCCCCGATGCCCGTAATGAGTGGCCGAATGGAGTTGCGGAGGGCATGCTTGTAAAAAATCGTACCTTCATCGAGCCCCTTCGCCCGCGCTGTTCGGATGTACCCCTCACGGAGCGTCTCCAGCATACTGGCCCGAATGTAGCGGGATTGCACCGCAATGCCACCCAACGAGAGGATCGTCGCTGGGAGCATGACGTGCCAGATTTGATCCAGCCACATCGAGGCCATATTCGGAAATGCAATGCCATACGATTGAGTGCCGAGCACCGGAACCGCCGTGAATTTCACAAGTCCGATCACGGCCAGATTGGCGATCCAGAATGTGGGAACGGCAATAAAAACGAAGACCCCGAACGAAATCACGCTATCCGGCGCGCGTCCGGCATACCTCGAACAAAAGACACCGATCACAAGGCCGAAAGTGAGCGAGAGCGTAATCGCGGCAACATTCAGAAGCACTGTCGCGGGCAAGCGGTCGAAGATCCGGCTCATCACGGGACGGTCGTCTTTGATGCTTCTCAGGCGACCCGTGAAAAGGTCGCGCATATTCAGCCAGTATTGCTCGTAGTGGGGACGGTCGAGGTGTAACTTTTTGCTGAACATCTCCTTCACCTGCGGCGTGATCTTGGGATTCAGCTCCCCCCAAGGGTAAGGACTCCCAGGAGACATCGTGACCATGAAAAACGAAACGAGGCTAAAGAAAAACAGGAGCACCACGCTGATCAATAAACGGCGAATGAGGAAATTCAGCATATCGACGTCATTCCTAAATCCAGCCCAACCATCCGACAAGCGAGGCCCCGCCGACGACAAAGAGGGGATTTGTTTTTGTGGAAGTGCAGATCACAGTGCATACGCCGGTGAGAATGTAAGCCCGCCAATCATGATCTGCAGCATGGCTCATCACATATCCGCTGGCAAGAACGAGACCGACCGTCAGAGGAGCAAAACCCCGCTCAATGGCATGGCGCAGCGGGGAGTCTGCAGCGCGATTCCACATGCGACTCACAAGAAAAACGAGCGCAGCGGCAGGTAAGATCATGGCCACCGTGGCCAGCAGTGCCCCGAGAAGCCCTGCCGCCTTGTAGCCGATGATCGTGACTAGCAGCACACTCGGCCCTGGAGCAGCTTGGGATATGGCAAAGACATCCGCGAACTGCTTGTCGGTGAGCCACCCGTAGGCACCCACCGATTTGTGCTGCATCTCGGGAATGACCGTGTTTCCCCCGCCGATGGAAAGCAACGAAAGTGAACTAAAAAGAAGCAGGATGTGAATGAGATTCAGCCCCTCGTCTTTCATGTCCTCGCCCCCTTCGGCCACGCCCACAAGAGCGCTGGCGGAGCCACGATGGCAAGCACCCCAAAGAGCGGCCAGTGCAGAACCCCGTTCATCACAAAGGTCGCCACCAAGAGCAACGCTGGAATGACTCCCGTGAGGCACTTGCGACCCGTTTTAATCGCCATGGAAAAAGTCAGCGCAACAGCTCCTGCAGCGGCACCCTTGAGGGTATTTTGCATCGCTGGAACGTCGTTGAATTTGAAGTAAGCCACACTCATCGCCAGCACGATCACCACCGGCATAAAGGTGAGGCCAAAACAGGCCGCGCAAGCACCAGCCATTCCACGGAATTTCGAGCCGACAAAAACGGCCATATTGATCTGATTCGCCCCGGGAAGAATGCGACACATTGTGAGGGCGCTGAGAAATTCCTCATCGCTCATCCACTTTTTTTCGACCACAACAACCTCTCGTGACCAAGCCGAAAGCCCCCCACCAAAGGACGCAAGGGCGATGTGATTGAACGTCCAAGCCAACTCGGCAAGGCTCGGCTCGGGAACGCTACTCGTGGTGGAGGTCGGGATCATGCGCGAAATCAGTCTCTTCGGAATGGAGCGAAGGATCCAACGGATCGGGGATTTCGTAGCGATGGGATGACTCCCAATCCTCTTCAAACACCTTGTCAAGATGGGCGACTATGACGCGATCCTCGACCACCACGCCGAGTTCCCGGCGGAGATCGAAGGCGGAGCGGTCGATATTCATAGAACCCACCAAGGCCCGCTCCTTGTCGGCGATGATGAGCTTGGCGTGAAGGCGAAGATTTTTTTGTTTATGCACCTTAGCTCCTGCTCGGCTAATCACACGCAGGGAGGAAAAGGTGTCGAGAATGTCGCAGTCGCTGATTCCATGTTTGCCTCCACACAGGACTCGCACCTTCACCCCATTTGCCGCCGCACTTGCGATGCGGTCAAGCAGGGTGGCATCAACAAATTTCGGATGCTGGATGTGAAGCGTGTGCTTGGCGGAATCAATAAAATACGCCATTTCCTCACGGGAGCGTTTGTTGCTCCAGAGCAGGCCGGCATTTGCGGTGGGCGCCCAATCATCCTCGCGCCAATCGGCTTCAAAGCACTCTGTGATCTGCTGGATTTTCGCCGGATCGCGGGTCACAACCCCGTAATCCCTCGTGAGTGTAAAATACTTTTCACACAAATTGAATGTCGCCACGAGAGCGAGTTGATCATCAACAACGAGGGACTTCTCATGGGTGACGTAAAATCTCGGGCTGGCCCACTTGACTTCGACATCATTTTTTTTGAGCCATTCCATGGTGTCATCATTGGCCCGACTGCCCCCAGAGCGCTTGGAATTCAACATCACTCGAACTCGCACACCGGACTTCCGCGCATCCCCGACGGCCTGAAGAATATCGGGATGGGTAAAAGTAAACTGCTTGAGAAGAAGCGTGCGCTTGGCTTGGCGAATCAGTTCGACTACAGGCGCCGGACCTTCATCGGGTTGCACGATGAGTTGCAAAGTGGTGTTCGACATAAAAAGGAGAGCATCAAACTGCACCGTTCTCGGATCTTTCGCAAGTCTGCGGAGTTTCTTGAATTCGGGCGGGGATAGAACTACAAGGGGGCATGGCTCGCAAAAAGAAATCCTCCCCCCAGCCGAAATGGCTTATCGCGATCATAGGCCTTGCCGTAGTGGCTTTTATTGGTTCTCAGTTTTTCAATTCCAAGGAGACCGACCCATACCGGACCATCCCTCTTCTGGATGCCTCTTCGTATCTTGAAAACGCCAATAGTCTGCGCGGAAATACTTACAAGCTGAAAGGCACTGTGGCGGAGTCTCTCGCTTGGTCGCCGAATTCCGGAAGACTCATCGCGATCACTGTCGATAACGAGGAACTCCCCCTTCTGGTAACCCCCGAGTTCAGCTCGATGAATATCCAGAAGGAACAAAACCTCATTTTCGTCGTCGAAGTCGATGAGAAGGGCATCCTCCGCACCAAAAAGGTCAGCAAATCATGAAAAAAATTCTTATCATTCCGGCGGCCTGTTTCTTGGGTTTCTTAACCGCTTTTTCACAAGGCGTACCTCCGGGCGCGGGTGACTCCCAAGCGGCCACTGGGGGAGCCAGACCACCCCAGGCGAACGAGGGCTTCATTGGCCGCGACGTTCCCGCCTTCGATCCCGGCAGCGAAGTCATGAGCTACGATGGCAAGCTTTGGAACATAAATAACAATCGCATTTTCCGGGCTAGGTTTGAAAAATTTCTCAATACGTCAGCAGCCACCTCCGAGTCCGATCGTACCTACCGGCAAACCATTGACCGGATACTCGACCTCATTTCTCCGGGTAAGGCTACGAAACAAAACCAAGATGCCGCATTTGCTCTCCTCAAAAAGGCTTCTGAGTACAAAGAAGATGCCAATCTCTGCCGCACACTCTCAGATGCCATCTACGCGTCAAACACCAGCGTAGCCACTAATGAAAAGCTCAAACGCGAAAATGTCCTCCTTGAAAAAGAGCGCTCCACAGCAGAATGGAACACTCAGATGGCGGCCAAAAACTCCTCCCTCACAAACCCCAACCAAAAAGATTCCGACGTACAAAAAGAAAATCAGCGGATCGAGCGAGATGCACGGATGGCATCTGCAAAACGGAAATTGTCCGAAGTCGGTCAGACAATTGAAAATAACAAAATACGGATCGGTCTCACGGAAATGAGCACCAAAGGGCACTTTCAAGCTCTCATGATGCAGTTCCTTGCTACTCGCCGATTTGAGCATGTGATTATCGCCAACCGATTTTACAGAGCTATTTACTCGGACGGCGACAACTCGATCGACTTATACAAAAAGATGGTCAACTCCCTCCCCACAAACAAAGATGCGGGACAGGCCAAGTTCAGCGCCGAATTTAATCCCCAAGTATCCGCTTCTGAGGGGGTGATGGAAAATAATGCCGGAGGCGGAGCTGGTGCGGGAGAAAAGGGCACGAATGTCAATGTTTACAACGGCAATGCTCCCCAACGTACAGGCAACTCTTTTTCGGCAAAAGGCATGAAGATGGGATTAGAGAATCTCGGCATTGAAAGCCTAGCGGGCGGAGCCGCTTCCGCCGCTCAAAGCATGAGCAAACTCATTAGCTCGCTCAGCCAGATAGACGCACTCGCAAATGAAGCGATTCGCGATGTGAATGAAGGTGTAGAGGCCTACAAATTCCTGCTGGAACAAGGCGAATTACAAAGCGCCACGGAGCGTTTGCAAGAAACCTTCGCATTAGGGGAATTTATGCCCAGCGTTCGCCTTCTTTCCCGGGATGATAAACGGAGGGCATTGGATTACACCCAGAAAAGCAATGAACTTCTCGCTGCACTTGAAGTCAATGACCTCACACGCGCCGAGAAATTGGTACATGAAATCGAAGGTCTCGCGAAGGATTTCGACCCAAGCAAACCCCTCGCCAAAATCGAAACCGCCAAAAGCATCAGTAGCATGCACCTCGCCAAAGCACGCACTGCAGCGATATCCGGTGACAAATCCGCGATGGAAAAAGAGCTCCGTGAGGCCGCCCAAATCTGGCCCAGAAATCCCGCGCTCGCAGAGGTGGGAACCACTATCTCCAATCAAACGGACATCCAGCAACAGGCCATGAATGACTTTGACCGCCTCAAAAGCCAGAAAAACTACCGCCAGATTTACAACGATAAGATGCGATTCATTGCCGCCTCTGCGCTATATCCGGAAAAACAAAAGGAACTCACTGATGTCCTTCAGCAAATGGCGACGGTCGAAGGCGCCATTATCAAGGCCCGAGAAATCTCCCAAAGAGGGGATCCTGCAGGAGCTTGGGAAAGCGTACAAGTTGCACAAAAGGAATTTCCAGATGATTCTGAGCTCAACCAACTCCGGGCGGACCTCACCACCCAAGCATCGGAATTTGTGCAATCCCTCAACCAAGCGGGTGATTTAGAGAAAAAAGGCCAACCCGGATCCTCTCTGGCTTGGTATCTGAAGGCCCGAAAAAAATACCCCGCAAGCCAGCTTGCAAAGGAAGGCATCCAACGCCTCAGCGGACAGATCCTCCCTGACTCGAAGTAAAATCCGATCGGGTTCAATGAAACAAAAGATCCTCATCGTGGATGGGCACAGCATGATTTTTGCGTGGCCGGATCTAGCGAATCAGCACAGACACAATACGGCCAATGCACGGGATGGGCTCATTCGCCTTCTCACGGGTCTTCAAGACGCCACAGATTGGACTGTCGCCGTTGTTTTTGATGGCAAGGGCCCCAAGGCCTCCAGTGAAGGATCGCCACACGGCATCGCTGTTTTTTACTCCCGCGAGGGACAGACGGCGGACGCGATCATTGAACGCCTAGCAGCCAAGTACGGCGCAGACTTTCAAGTCACCGTCGCTACCAACGACCGCATGGAACGCACAACGTCGGAGTCATTCGGATGCGACTCGATCTCGGCCACCCAACTTCTCGGTGAGATCGAGCGGGCCAACAATTCACTGAGGGAAAAAATCCGCCGCCTTCAATGACGATACGGAATTGCGCTTGACCCAACCTGCTCATCCGGAAAAGTTGGCCCCATGGCAAGAGGGATCAGCAGTCAATTTGGCAAACCAAACCGTTTCTGTAAGGAAGCCTAAGAAATGCTTTTTGAAGTCGTTCATACTACGGACTACCGCTACAGCGTGCCGGTGAGCGAGGCTTACCTCGAAGCGCGACTCACCCCCCCCGAACGCGAGGATCAGGAAGTCCTATCCCACCGCATCGACTTTCATCCAGAGGCCAAAATGTCCGATTACAGGGATTACTTCGGAAATCCGACGACATTTTATTCCATGACGCTTCGTCACGAACAACTCAAGGTGACGAACCGCATGACTGTGCGCACAAAGCCTCGAAACCTGGCCCTCGAGGCTTTGCAGCTCAATGTGGCAGAGGCAAGGCAGATTCTAGGATCTGCGATGACGGATATTTTCGATTATTTGCAGCCAACGGCAGCGGTACCGACTAGCGGACCAGCTGTATCGTGGGCAAAAAAGATTTTTAAAAGTTCCAGCCCCATACGAGTCGCTTTGCAGGATTTGAACGAAGCAGTAAACGAACATTTCACTTACAAATCCGGAGTGACCCAAAACTCAACGCCTCTGGCCAGTATTTGGAAAAAAAGAGAAGGCGTTTGCCAGGACTTCGCTCACATCATGCTCAGCGTTCTTCGCGCCGCGGGGCTCCCTGGCAGATATGTTTGCGGCTACATTGAATCCGACTTGCCCAAAGCCAATGGCACGGAGGGAAATCTTGTCGGATCCCTCGCCACGCATGCTTGGGTCGAAGTCATGCTCCCAGGCCTCCGCTGGGTGGCCCTAGACCCCACAAACAAGCAATGGTGCGGCGAGCGCCACATCACCGTTTCCGTAGGCAGGGATTTCTCGGATGCCGCACCTGTGCGTGGCACATTCAAAGGCTCAGGCACTCAAAGCATAAGCGTGAGCGTGAGCATGAGGCGATTGAGCGATCCCCGTCGAGAGATTGCAGTCTCCAGCATGATGCCAATGGCCTGAAGTTATTCGCGTGAGATCTCAGTCGCGAAAGACAATGGCGCGGGTTCCGTGAACAAGCACCCTGTCTTCGACATGAAAACGGACACCTCGGGCAAGAGCGAGTTTTTCGCAGTCACGCCCCATCCGTACCAGATCATCTGGAACGTGATAATGTTCCACGCGCGCAACCTCCTGCTCAATGATCGGCCCCTGATCCAATTCGGATGTGGCGTAGTGGCAGGTCGCTCCGATCAGCTTCACTCCACGCTCAAAGGCACGGCGATAGGGGTTCGCTCCCACGAAGGCTGGCAGAAACGAATGGTGGATATTGATAATGCGACCTTCAAACTCGTTACAAAGCCAATCGGGCAGAATTTGCATGAAGCGTGCGAGAACAATCAACTCAGCCTGGCAATCCCGTAAGTGGGCGGCGAGTTGCTCGAAAGCGGCGGGCTTGTCGCCATCGAAATCCATCTCCTCAAAAACCAATCCCTCGCGCTCAACGATCCCCCGGCACTCGCCATGGTTGGAGATCACCTTCGGAATCGAAATATTCAATTCTCCAGAACGCCAGCGCCAGAGGAGATCGGCCAAGCAATGATCTTGTCGGCTTGTCAATAGAACGGCATTCATCGGGCGATCGCTGGGGCGCAAAGACCACTCGGCGCCCATCTCTGTTGCGATGGACTCAAACTCCGAGCGGAACAGCGAGGGGTACGAGTCCATTTTCCCTCCAGTGAAGACAAGACGGCTGAAAAACCACTTTGAAAGCGGATCGGTATATTGACTCACTTCGAGCAGATTCCCGCCTGAGGCTGCAATGAATCCAGTGATTCGCGCCAGAAGGCCAACGGCATCAGGACAGTGAAGTTTAAGGATGTGGGTTTGCATCAAACAAGCACGCCAGGCTCTGGCGTCGGCGCCCCCTGTGGAGCAACAGGCGTGGCAGGCGCTGGAGGTTCCTTAGTATTGCTACCACCATTCCCTCCACCCTCACCATCTTTGACATGCGGATCAAAATAATGATCCAGTGCGATGAAAAACGCCTTGGAATGGCGAGCGAAGAGGAAGTTGAAAAGCACGACCGGCGAGATCACACTGAGCAACAAAATGGGCAGTGTCAGATGGTAGAAATACTCCAGATAACAATAGATGGAAATACCGAGGAGACTACCGCCACCGTAATTGATCGCCCAGATCGACAGCAAAAAATAGCCCAACTCACGCTCATAGGCATACCCACAACGCGGACACCCATCGAGCGGCGTGAAGTAATCCCGCAGCCGACGGATGCGATGGATCGGCATGAAAATCGGCTTCGTTCCGCACTCCGGGCACTTCAAGAGACAAGCACGTAAGAAATACTGGAGAGCGCGGCGAAAATCGTGGTTCATAGAATGTAAAGTGCCACATACCTATCGATGCAAAACAAGTCACGGCAAGCCGCCTCGGAGGCGATCTGCATTGCAGACAGCGGGAATATCGGTTTCATGGCAAAATGACTTTACGGGTATCCCTCGGGATTTGCATGGCATTTTTAACTCTGCTTCTCGTCGGCTGCGGAAATGCAGATCGTCGCGCCGACTTGGTTTTCCTGAACGGAGCCGAACCCGAAACACTCGACCCTGCGATTATCACAGGTCAACCCGAGGGTCGCATCGTCAACGCCCTTTTTGAGGGCCTTTGCGCTTACGACGAAAACGGCCAACCTTCACCCGGAGTCGCCGAAAAATGGAAAATTTCTCCCGATGGAAAAACCTACACGTTTCACATTCGGGCCAATGCCAAGTGGAGCGATGGATCGCCTCTCACTGCCCACGATTTCGTGGAATCTTGGCGTCACACCCTCACGCCCGAAACCGGATCTCAGTACAATTATCAACTCTATCCGATCAAAAACGCTCAATCCTTTTCGGAAGGAAAACTTGCCGATTTCTCGCAAGTGGGCGTTCGCGCTGTCGATGAACGGACGCTCGTTGTGGAACTCGAAAATCCCACAAGCTACTTCCTCCAACTCTGCGCTTTTCCGACGCTGCACCCTCTTCCCGTCGATCTGATCAAGCGCGCGGGGGACGATTGGGTCAAACCCGGAAAGATCATTTCCAATGGAGCCTACACGCTGGAAAGTTGGCGCATTAATGACAAAATCCGTCTTCGCAAAAACACCCACTACTGGGACTCCGCGAACGTAGCACTCGAAACCATCGACGTACTGCCGATCTCAGATGCCAATGTGGCGTTTAATTTTTACTCCAGCGGCCTTGCGGATCTGATGATGGACAAGGGCCTCGCTCCACCAGCCTTGCTGGAGGATTTAAAAAAACGCCCGGACTTCCATGCCGCCCCATTTTTAGGAATCTACTTCCTGCGCTACAATTGCGAGCGCGGCCCCTTCAAGGACGAACGCGTGCGCCGGGCCTTCTCTCTGGCCATGGATAAAAATCGCATCGTAAATAAAATCACACGAGCGGGTGAACTCCCAGCAAACGGCTTTGTTCCACCAGGAATACCTGGCTACAACGGCACGGACGGTTTGACATTTGATCCCGTACAAGCAGCCCGATTACTTGCCGAGGCGGGATTTCCGGCTGGAAAGGGATTTCCTAATGTGAACTACCTTTATAGTAAGAGCGAACTCAATGAAGCGATCGCCGTGGAACTCCAAAACATGTGGCGCGACTCGCTCGGCGTGAATGTGAACCTCGTTCGACAGGAGTGGAAAGTTTATCTGAATTCGCTCTCGCTTCTCGACTACGACATCGCCCGTTCCAGTTGGGTCGGCGACTACGCAGACCCCAACACTTTCCTAGATATGTTCCTCACTGGTGGCGGCAACAACCGCACGGGATGGAGCGCACCGAGCTACGATGCCCTCGTCGCCGCCGCCTCACGGGAACTCAATCCCTCACGCCGCTTTAAAATCCTGCGGGAGGCCGAGGATCTACTTGTAAAAAAAGCCATCCCCGTCTGCCCCATTTACTACTATGTGGGCATTCAACTCTACGATCCAACGAAGTTCGACGGCATTCGGGCTAATGTCCTCGACGAGCACCCACTTCGAAAAATCCGCAAAAAACAATAGTCCTATCTTCATCCGATGGTCTTGATGCTTCTAGGCCGTGGAAGCGGAGGTTCCTCGCCGATGACTTCTTGAGGCAATAATGGCTATTGAGGAGCTCTGGTTTTTTTAATCCACCGCGAAACGGAAAGTAGATGGCTTTTTCGTTGAGCATGCGCCGTGCTTGATCCATGATCGGCAACGTTATGAATATAGCAAAAACCTCGATTGCGCTGCTGCTTGCTACGATCTGTGCGGCATTATGCCAAACTCCGCTGCCTACCCTGCCCCCGGACGGCTTTGTCACACTCGAACAAATCGTGAATGATTTTGCCAACTCTGCCGATAGTGCTTTTCAAAAATACAATGGCATGCGCGTCTGCGTGTATGGACGCGTTGGCAAAGTCACTCAGTCCGATGACACCGAAGGCGATCCACTCACGGTTTACTTGCAGCTCCACAACCGCCCAACACCCGACGTGAAGGCCTATTTCGATTCGGACGATATTGTCTCCGCCACTGTGGGCGTTTCGAGTGATGATTCGCGCGCCACACTATATCACCGCGACTGGAGCGGAAACATCCTCCGGACCAGCTCACTCGTTGTAACTGGTGAGAATACCGCGATCCGCGGGACCTTCGACAACTTCGTTGCCGGTGACATCATTCTTAAAAATAGCTTCAAGCTGGATCCTGCCGCCCTCCAAAAGAAACTGACCGAACACGGCATCGCGACCGAGTAACTTGAGCGACTTCGTTTATCCAAAAAACTACGACGTTGTCGTGATTGGGGCTGGCCACGCTGGCATTGAAGCCGCCTTGGCGGCAGCCCGCCTCGGTTGCCAGACGCTTCTCCTCACTCAGAACGCGGATACCGTTGGCCAGATGTCCTGTAATCCCGCGATAGGTGGACTCGCCAAAGGGCACATGGTTCGTGAAATCGACGCGCTGGGCGGAGCGATGGCTCTCAATACCGACGCCACCGGCATCCAGTTTCGCATGCTCAATGCCACAAAAGGCCCGAGCGTCCGAGCGCCCCGCGCTCAATGCGATAAAAAAGCCTACCAGTTCCGGATGAAGGTGCTCTTGGAACGCCAACCTCACCTCGATGTGAAGCAGGCTAACGTGACCAACCTCATCACCGGCGACAACGGCGTCGATGGACTGGAGACAAACTTAGGACTTCGCTTCAACACCCGCTCCGTCGTCGTCACCACAGGCACCTTCATGCGCGGACTCCTCCATGTGGGACTTCGCAATCAAGCCGGCGGACGCCTTGGAGATACGGTATCTACTTTCAGCGACTGCTTACGGGATCTCGGTTTTGAAGTCGCTCGATTCAAGACTGGCACACCATGCCGACTCTTAGCAAAGAGCATTGATTTCTCGAAATGTGAAGCCCAGCACGGCGACGAGCCCGCTCCGCTCTTCAGCTACATGGCGGACACAATCCGTCGTGGCGAAGATGACATTTTTACCCTCAACGAATGGCGCGACGGGGCTTTTCACACTCGCCAGATCCCCTGCTGGATCACCTACACGACTCCAGCCACCCACGAGATCATTCGTTCCAACCTCCATAAATCTCCACTCTACTCCGGTGTCATTGAAGGCGTAGGCCCACGATACTGCCCAAGCATTGAGGACAAAGTGGTCAAGTTTGCAGAGAAAAACCAACACCAGCTTTTCTTGGAACCCGAAGGCCGCCACAGTGATGAAATCTACGTCAACGGCGTTTCCACAAGCCTCCCGTTTGATGTTCAATACGCCTTCATCCGAAGTGTTCCCGGTCTTGAAAATGCCGAGATTTTGCGTCCCGGCTATGCGGTGGAATACGATTACTGCCCGCCCACGCAACTTCACACCACACTGGAGACGAAGCGTATGCCTGGGCTTTATTTTGCAGGACAAATCAACGGCACTTCGGGCTACGAAGAGGCTGCCGCACAGGGCTTGGTGGCTGGCGCCAATGCCGCACTGAAGTACCTCAACCGACCCCCGCTCACTGTTGCCCGCCATGAAGGCTACATCGGCGTTATGCTGGACGACCTCGTGACTCGTGGGACCCCTGAGCCCTACCGCATGTTCACGAGCCGGGCCGAATACCGCCTCCTCCTGAGGCAGGACAACGCAGATCTCCGCCTCACGGGCAAAGCCATCGAACTCGGTCTTGCCGATCCCGAGCGCACATCCCGCTTCCGTGAGAAGCACGCCCAATTCACGTCACTCAAGGCCCGACTGAAAGAGTTCAAAGTGGATGCCATCCCACTTGAGCGTTGGCTCAAGCGCCCTGAAAACACATGGCAATCCGTTCCCTCCGAAATCCTCTCTCAATTTCCAATCCCCGTTTGGGAGCAAATCGAAACCGATCTGAAATACGCTGGCTACCTAACACGCCAAGAAGAGCAAATCGCCCGCTCGGCTAGACACGAGAACAAGGCCATCCCAGATTGGCTGGACTACTCCAAGATCAACGGCCTTCGCACCGAAGCCGTTCAAAAACTCACCTCCATCCGCCCTGAGACCCTCGGTCAAGCGGCCCGCATCAGCGGAGTCACCCCAGCCGATGTCGCCCTACTTGGCATTTGGATCACCCGAGGCAACGAAAACATTTCAACAACATGAGCACGCCCAATCGTATCGAGACCAAGTTTCAATCCCTCCGCTCCGCCAACCAATGCGGATTCATCGCCTATATCACAGCAGGCGATCCGACCCTCGATGCGACAGTATCACTCGTCTCAACGCTCGAAAAGTCGGGCGTGGACATCATCGAGCTTGGGATCCCATTTTCTGATCCCCTTGCGGATGGGGCAACGATCCAAGCCGCTTCCAGTCGCGCTCTCGCCGCCGGCGCCAGCGTAGGGGGAGTGCTTGATGCGGTTAAAAAAATCCGCACTACCTCGCAGATCCCCATCGTTCTTTTCACTTATTTGAACCCGGTTTATGTCTATGGCTTCGACAAGTTCCACGCAGATGCCTCCGCCGCCGGCGCGGATGGCGTTCTGATCCTCGATCTCCCCCCAGATGAAGCCGCACGGAATGCCGAGCTTATGAAATCGCATAGCCTGCTAGCTATTCGCCTCATCGCCCCTACAACACCGCCAGATCGCATGGAACTGATCGCCAAATCAGCAGAGGGCTTTATTTACTACGTCTCCCGCGAAGGCGTCACCGGCGAGCAAACCAGCCTCGCGACTAGCATCAGTTCTCAGGTACGCGAAATAAAATCCCACACCAACCTCCCCATCGCCGTCGGATTCGGGATTTCCACTCCCGAACAAGCTGCGGAAGTTGCCAAGGAATGTGAGGCCGTCGTCGTAGGCAGCGCCATCGTCCGCCGCATCGGAGAATTTGGCGCTCATCCGAATCTTAACGCCGAAATCGCCGCTTTCGTGACACCTATTTCCCAAGCGATCAAGCAAAAGTCTTGATCATTTTACGGCCGAGGGCACCAACGAATTCTATTGCACCGACTCCAACAAACCAACGGTGCCGTCTGTAAATCTCACCTTATAAACAAGGTCACCTGCTGTTGTGACCTGCCGGGTAGCACCAGATATATCTGCGGAACTTGTGAATATCAGGAGATCCGCGATGGTTTTGATGGCTCCATTGACTTTCAGTGAATCACCTGTTCGGATGAGAAGCTCCGTTGCTCCGAGAGCATTGACAGCCCAAATACCCTTATTATTTCCGGTCGTAATACCACCCGTGCCAACGGTAAGCGTAGCTACAAATATCACACCACTATCGTCTGGATAGGCCAACTGGGTAAACGTTTGAAATACAGCACCAGTTAAGTCTGGTGCAGACCCACTCGCTTTCGCAACAAGTTGAATCGTGCCATTGGCTGCGATCTTCCAGATCCGGATTGCGTCCGCTTTCGTGACGTTACCCGTAGCGGTCTTAAGAGCGCCTATAAATGCGATTTCGCCATTATTATTTAAAGCAGGAGCTCCAATTTCCGCAAAGATCGTTCCATCCGTATTGACTTGACCCTTACGCACTCGAAGCGAGCCAGTTCCATTGCCATTGATTAGCCAAATACCTTGGTTGTTACTGTTGGAAAATCCCGTGCCAGTCACGGTAGCGCTGACTGCAAGACTATTATTGTTGTTTAATACAGGGTTTCCGAACGCGCTGACTGTGGCACCAGAAATTCCTGGAACCGTCGATGTTGTCGTTACAATTGGCGATAGGGTTAAGTTTGATGTTTGGATTTTGTAAATCCCACTCGCCCCAGTTGTGAATCCCGCCGTAACAATCAAGTTACCCCCGCTATTGTAATGCCGCCCTTGACCATTGAGTCCCGTCTCAGCATTGAAAATAGAAAGAGACGAGAGTGTAGGAGTTGGATTACCACCGATGCGGGCTGCCAATCGAACCGATCCACTTGATTGCGTAACCCATAGCCCCATCTTGTTACTATTCGTAACATTACCAACACCGGTGAGCAAAGAAGCAGTAAAGGCTACCCCACCAGTATCTGGCAGAAC